>CAYUMZ010000006.1:0-22532 GCA_964446105.1 uncultured Gammaproteobacteria bacterium
GCTGTTTTTAATTCAGCATCCGATGCATTTCGTGAAACACCGAGTAATTCGTAATAATCTTTTTTCTCTGACATAGATTACAATCCTTCATAGCAAAAAAGTAGTTTCCTGCATTCACAGAAAACTACTTCGCATATCGTTAAAACTCTACTACTTTTTACGATCTTCGTCTTTAACTTCTTCAAACTCAGCATCTACAACATTTTCATCTTTGGGCTGAGCTTGCTCCTGTGCACTTGAAGACTCATCACCTGACTCCGCTTCTCCTTGTTTTTGCGCATAAAGTCTTTCAGACATAGACCCTGACACAGAAGAAAGTTTTTCTGTTTTTTGTTCAATATCAGATCGATTATCTTCTTTCATCGCTTCTTTTAAATCAGCAATGGCAGCTTCAATCGAAGATCGTTCATCAAACGTTACTTTATCACCTAATTCTTGCATCGCTTTATTCGTTGCATGAATTAAACTATCCGCTTTATTTCGAGCATCCGCTAATTTATGGTACTCTTCATCTTCTGCACGATGCTGTTCTGCATCTTCCACCATGCGTCGAATTTCTTCTTCCGATAAACCACTGGATGCTTTAATAATAATCGACTGTTCTTTTCCAGACGCTTTGTCTTTTGCAGAAACATGCAAAATACCATTAGCATCGATATCAAAAGTCACTTCAATTTGTGGCATACCACGTGGTGCTGGTGGAATATTAGCAAGATCAAATCGACCTAACGATTTATTTGCCGACGCCATATCACGTTCACCCTGCAACACATGAACAGTCACCGCACGTTGATTATCTTCTGCCGTAGAAAATATTTGTGACGCTTTGGTTGGAATTGTGGTGTTTTTATCGATGAGTTTTGTCATCACACCACCTAATGTTTCAATACCTAACGATAATGGTGTCACATCAAGTAATAAAATATCTTTTACTTCTCCTGATAATACTGCGCCTTGAATAGCAGCACCCACTGCAACAGCTTCATCAGGATTTACATCACGACGTGGTTCTTTTCCAAAGAAATCTTTAACAGTTTCTTGCACTTTGGGCATACGCGTTTGTCCGCCCACTAAAATCACTTCATGAATATCTGATACTTTGAGTCCCGCATCTTGCAGTGCTGTTTTGCAAGGCACAACTGTTCGCTCAATTAAATCTTCAACCAATGATTCTAATTTTGCACGCGTAATTTTAACATTCAAATGTTTTGGCCCTTTAGAATCAGCAGTAATATATGGCAGATTTACATCTGTTTGTTGTGAAGAAGATAATTCAATTTTTGCTTTTTCTGCGGCATCTTTTAGACGTTGCAATGCAAGAGGATCTTCGTGTAAATCAATGCCATGTTCTTTTTTGAATTCGCCCGCTAAATAATCAATCAATCGCAAGTCGAAGTCTTCACCACCTAGGAATGTATCACCATTCGTTGAAAGCACTTCAAATTGATGCTCTCCTTCAACAGCTGCAATTTCAATGATGGAAATATCAAATGTACCACCACCTAAATCGAATACAGCAATTTTACGATCTTTTTGTGCCAAATCTTTTTTATCTAAACCATACGCTAATGCAGCAGCCGTAGGTTCATTAATAATTCGTTTAACTTCCAATCCTGCGATTCGACCTGCATCTTTAGTGGCTTGTCGTTGTGAGTCATTAAAATAAGCTGGGCAAGTAATAACAGCTTGTGTAACAGGTTCACCTAAATACGCTTCAGCGTCAGCTTTAATTTTCGCTAACACGCGAGCAGATACTTCAGGTGGCGCCATGGTTTTTCCACTGGCTTTAATCCACGCATCTCCATTATTCGCTTTAACAATTTCATACGGAACCATTTCAATGTCGCGTTGAACTTCTTTATCCTCATAACGACGACCAATTAATCGTTTAGCTGCATAAATGGTATTTTGAGGGTTGGTCACCGCTTGTCGTTTTGCCGATTGGCCCACGAGAATTTCACCATCGTTGGTATAAGCAACGATAGATGGAGTCGTTCTACCACCTTCAGCGTTTTCGATAACTCGAGGTTTTCCACCTTCCATAATGGCGAAGCATGAATTCGTTGTACCTAAGTCGATACCAATAATTTTACTCATAATTCCAAATCTCCTAAAAATTAAGTACTAATAACGCTAAGATGGGGCTCATGAATCGTTTTTCAAGTCATTTCCCCAAAAAAATCGGGTTTATTTTGCCACAATAACCATGGCTGGCCTGATGAGGCGATCATTCAATACGTAGCCTTTCTGTAAGACCCTAACAACCGTATTGGTCTTCATATCAGGCACTTCTTCAGTACTAACCGCTTGGTGCTGATTCGGATCAAAATTCTGGCCCACAGGATCAATCTGCTTAATGCCATATCGCTCGAATGTTTGGAGTAACATATTCATCGTCATCTCCACCCCTTCGTGAATACTGCGAGCAAATTGATTATCGCCATATTCACACGCCAATGCGTGACCTAAACTATCAGCAACACCCAACAAATCTCCGGCAAATTTTGTGAGGGCAAATTTTCGAGCTTGCACAACATCAGTCTCTGCGCGTCTGCGTACATTTTCCATTTCCGCGCGAGAACGCATCACTTCATTCCAATACTCATTTATTTTCTGCTCAGCCTCCGTCAGTTTATTCTCTAAACTTTCGTAAGAGGGATGGTCAAGTGCTGGGGATTCGGGCTTGGTTTTTGTATCGGCAGCTTGACTAGCATTGGCATCAGGTGATTTATCACTTTGCTCAACTTCTTCAGGCGTAGGCCATTTTTTACTCTGATTTACACCAGCGTTCATAGAGTCCGCCTTGGACTGCCCTACTTCAGATTCATCTTCTTCAATCGGCATATTTTCACTCCGAAAAACGTAACTTTTGAGACCAAGGTGCTGAATGTTATACAACAGCTTGTCCGGTATATATAGTGTCTAAGAAACAGCATTTCAAGGGTAACTTTTTTATCGAATTATGGTATTTACAATTTGACATATGGTTAGTATAAGGGTATAATTTACAATTGTAAGTGTTTTTGTTAGGAAAAATTGTATGCAAAAATTGCATGACTACGCTGATGGCTCGTTAACTGATCTAAGGGATCAATTATCAACTTTAAAAGAAGAGGTCAATCAGGCTATAAATCTAAGGAAACGTGACATCGAGACTAGCACCTCGCTATCAGACAATGAAAAACGGATGTTAAATAATTTTATCCCAGCAGCCCAAGAAACAATAAATTATATTTCTGACCTTGCAAATTCATGGATTAATATTGGAGAAAACCAAAATATAACGGCAACAAATGAGTCCATTGAAGCATACGAGCTAATCTTGCGAATCGCAAAAAATCCTAATACCCCCATCAAAGAAAATGAAATTGCTATCCTTCAAGGACTTGAACGACACAAACTCTTTTCTATTATTAGTGTTGCTTTAGCTATCTTGACCTTTTCGCTCCTAATCCTTTCCGCCCTGATCTTAATGTCGTTAAAAGCGATTGCGATTACCTCCTTCACGCTCAGCGCGGCTCTTCCAATTATTGCATGCGTATTTTTAATAAGCGCAGTCTCGTCCTATTATAACAGTGATGCATATTCTCAAGACAAGAATTTGCAGGCGAATCTCACTCAATCACTTCCTGCTTTCTTTGGTAAACAGCCACCTAAAGACAAAGAAAAAGACAGTGATATCTTATTTCAAGACCCTAGTACTAAAGATAAATCTCAGCCACAATAAACTAGAGTTACACGATAAAGTTTTCATTTAGATTGAGGACTAACAATTAAGGTTAAGGTGATTGTTCTTCACGCAAAACAGCGCTCAATAACTTGGCAGTAATATCAACTGTAGAAATCACATGCTCATAATTCATTCGACTCGGCCCAATTACCCCTAAAACGCCCAACGTATGATCTTCTAAAAGATAAGGAGCCGCTACAAAACTACAACCATCAAATACTTCGACACCCGATTCTTGACCGATAAAAATCTTCACCCCTTCAGATTGCAAACATTGATCGAGTAAATGCAAAACCACTTGTTTTTGTGTAAATGTTTCGAATAATGATTTTAACTGATCAATATTGGTACTTTCAGCCAAACTAAACAGATTGGCTTCACCCGCCATTACATAATCATCTTCTTTTTTTGGTTCAAATGCCTTATCTGCAACTTCTAGCGCTGCCGCCATATAAAAATCTAAATTTTTACGATCATCATGCATTTTCTCTAATAAATAACGACGTATTTCATTTAAATCAAAACCCGTATAATGAGCGATCAAATAATTAGCCGCCTGCTGCAATTCACTCGAAGAATATTCGCGATCAGTAATAATAATTCTATTTTGAACTTCATGCTCATTAAAAACTAAAATAACTAACACACGTTTTTTATCAAGCGGCAAAAATTCCACATGACGCAATACGTAACGTCTACGTTTGGGTAATGAGACAATGCCAGCAAGATGCGTTAACGATGACAACAAACCTGAAACGGATTCCAACAAATCTTGCTGAGAATTATTGGTACGTAACTGTTGACGAAGCTCAAGCATATTACGAGCAGACGACGTCTCTGACTTCAGTAAACTATCCACATAAAAACGATACCCTTTTGCTGTCGGCAATCGCCCGGCCGAAGTATGAGGAGAGCAAATATAACCCGCATGTTCTAAATCTGACATTATATTTCGAACGCTTGCTGGACTTAAAGCAACGCTACCTTCTTCAACTAATGTCTTAGAACCTACAGGCTGCCCATCACGAATATACCTCTGGATCAGCATTGTTAAAATACGCTGCGCTCGCTCGTTGATATCTGATTTCGCCACAATAACCTCATATTGAATGTATATACTGATATTGAGTATGCTATGGCTTGAGAAATTCTTCAACCGTAGTATTTATGAAGTGTTTACGCAATTAGAAGTTAGAGCTACACTTACTAAACTGAAACAAGGGAAATTAGGCGCCCACATGACAAGTCATCAGCCCTTCAAGCGCGTCGCCCTCATGGGCCGACAACGCATCGAAGGCATTAGTGAAACACTCGAAACTATCATTCGTTTTTTAGAGAAAAACGGTTACAGTGTGGTGCTCGAAAATTTAACGGCTGCCTTACTGCCTGATAGTCATTTACCTAATGTGCAAAAAGAAAATCTTCATGAAAAAGCCGATATAATCATTGTTGTAGGAGGCGACGGAAGTTTATTAGGTGCAGCTCGAATTGGTGCAGAACAAAATTTACCTGTACTCGGTATTAATCGTGGAACTCTAGGTTTCCTAACTGATATTGCACCCGATGATTTGCAACTTGTACTCGAGGTGCTAAAAGGCAATTATCTTTCTGAAGAACGCTTCATACTTCAAGCCCAAGTTGAACACGACAGCCAACATGAAGGCGCTATTATCGCAGTGAATGATTTCGTACTATTACCCGGCGATAAAGCTCAAATGATTACATTTGATTTATACATTAATGATTATTTTGCGTACAACTTACGTGCAGATGGTTTGATCGTTGCAACACCGACAGGATCTACGGCCTATGCATTATCGGGTGGCGGGCCTATTTTACACCCTAATTTAGATGCTATCGTTTTAGTGCCTTTATGCCCACACACACTCAGCAGCCGACCCATTGTAGTGAAAAGTGATAGTAATATCAGAATTCATATTAACGATAGTAATTACACAATCCCTCAAATAAGTCATGATGGTCAGCGACGAATTCCGGTTCCGATTGGCGCCAATATTACTGTGACTCGCCATTCAAAAACATTCACATTAATTCATCCGATGAATTATAATTATTTTTACACTTTAAGTACAAAGCTTCACTGGAAGGGCTGATGTTAACGCATATTGATATTAAAAATTTCGTTCTGATTGATCATCTCTCTTTAGATTTGAATTCAGGACTTACTGTTATCACCGGTGAAACTGGTGCGGGAAAATCGATTATTCTAGACGCGATTGAATTAGCACTTGGACAGCGTGCGGAAAATATGATTGTGCGTCGAGGTTCTGATCAATGTGAAATCACACTGCTCTTTTCTGTGGATAAAAATTCCCCTGCTTATGAATGGTTAGAATCACATGATTTAGCCAGCGATGATGAATGTATAATACGTCGCATTATTACTAGCGATGGGCGTTCTAGAGCCAGCATTAACACCGTGAGTTGTCCGCTTCAACAAATTAAAGAGCTCGCTAATTTATTAATCAATATTCATGGCCAGCATCAACATCAAGCCTTACTCAAGCGACATTACCAACGTCAACTCTTGGATACTTATGCGAACCATCCTGTGCTTCTCGAAAAAGTTTTTACTTTATATCAAGCCTGGAAAAAAACGTTTGATGAATTATCAAGCATTCGGGATAATAAAAAAGATCATACGCTGGAAATCAATTTAATTACTGATCAAATTGCTGAGTTAGAAGAATGTGATTTAAAGCCAGGCGCCTACGAATTACTGGATCAAGAGCAACGTCAATTAGCGGCAATCGACACACAATTAATTCATCTCAATAATGCTCATCAGCTATTAAGCCAACAAGATGAAGATAACCTACTTGATAAACTGTATGTCATTGAGCATGAAATACAAGAACAAAAAAAATTATTGCCTCAGCTGGATAATTTACTTGAAATGCTCAACAATGCTTCCATGCTGCTTCACGAAACCAATTCAGAATTAGAGCGACTATTATCCACCCTAGAACCTGACCCTGATCGTCTTTCTCAACTTGAAAAACGATTGGAGAAAATCCATCATCTCGCAAGAAAACATCGAATTAAACCCAATGAGTTACACTCACTGCAAAATACTTTGCAAGAGCGCCTTCATTCATTAGTGCATTCAGAGGCTCGAATTGCAGAACTAAGTGCTGAATTAGAAAAGATTAATGGAAATTATCAACGTGCTGCACAACAATTAAGCGATAGTCGCAGTAAAGCCGCAACGAAACTCAGTAAAATTATAACCTCGCAAATGCAAGAATTAAGTTTGGGTGGCGGCGCCTTGAAAATTGAAATTCATGCTGAAAATAAAGACCAACCTCGTTCAGAAGGACTAGACGAAATTGAATTTTTAGTGTGCACAAACCCCAGTCAACCACTTAATCCATTATCGAAAGTGGCTTCAGGTGGTGAACTGTCTAGAATTAGCTTAGCCATTCACGTTGCGACAGGACAACAAATGACTATTTCCACACAGATTTTTGATGAAGTCGATGTCGGAATCGGTGGCCCAACGGCTACTATCGTAGGAAAATTACTTCGACAATTGGGCACTCAATCACAAATTCTTTGCATCACTCATTTACCTCAAGTAGCCGCGAATGGCCATCATCATTTCTATGTCAGCAAAAATAGTGATAAAAAATCAGCTACAACTCTAATTACCGTATTAAATAGAGAAGAGCGAGCTCAAGAACTTGCAAGAATGCTGGGAGATTTAACAGTAACCTCCAATGCGATTGCGCATGCTGAAAATTTATTGACGAATGCAGAAGAGATTATTTAGTTTTGTCGTAACCACTTGCCCCTACATGCAACGTTCAGATTTTGACCAACCCAATCTTGCGAGGGAGTCATTACTTTCTATCTAAACAGTTTTTGCAAACGCCGTAAATCACTAACTCATGATCCGTCATTAAAAATCCTGATTTCTCAGCGATATCAGCTTGTTTTTTTTCGATACCTTCATCAACAAATTCAACTACACAATTACACTTTACACAGACAAGATGATCATGATGTCCACCCTGATCCATTTCAAATACAGCCCTGTCACCTTCAAAATTATGACGCTGAACGAGACCCGCCGTTTCAAACTGAGTGAGCACCCGATAAACAGTAGCCAAACCGACATCTTCACCCATATCCAATAGCTTTTTATAGACATCTTCTGCACTCAGATGCCTTCGTTCTGCATTTTGCAGTATCTCTAAAATTTTGATCCGGGGAACTGTAACCTTCAACCCTGCACTTTGCAGTTCGCTCTTTTTAGGTGTCTCCACAACAAAATCCTCATTAATCACTATCGTAAATGTTGAAAAAGAATTGCCAACTCGCTATGCTACCTTAAGAAATATCATTGTTAAAGAGGATAGACAACAATGCGAACACACTGGATATATGCTTTTCCCATAGCGATTATGGCCTTAACTCTGTGCTTAACAAGTTGTGAGCATATTCCAGTTGGATATGATGTTCCCGTTGAACAAGGCAACATCATTCACCCCGACAGCGTCAGCCAACTCAAATTGGGCATGACTCGCGAACAAATCATTGACATCATGGGTGAGCCCGTCGTAGTCAATACCTTTGACACTCGCTGCTGGCATTATGTTTACACCAGTGCAAGCCGTAAAAAACATTTCGAAAAGAGAAATCTTACTCTCATCTTCGAACATGACAGGCTCATGAAAATAGTGCAATAAGTGGTTTGGCCTAACGTTAAATTAGCCAATTCAGATTATCAAACATGCATTTAGATCACTTCATGCTCATGGAGAATAACTACTATCCTGCTCTTCACAATCATCTTCCTGGGAAGGGTTACTTTTGGAGTGCATTATAGCTTGATCGATAAAATGTTTAATATTAAATATCAACTCAAGATGCTTTAAATCAGCTATAAAATCTAGAGCTATTTTAACCTGAAAGTTTGAGCCCCTTTGGAGTAATTTAATCTGATTACTACATGCAGAATATAGAAGTGAACTTTGCATATTGAATTTATCCATTAACATCAATAGCTTTTGAAATAAAGCAATAAGCTCCCCACCCCCATTATTTAATTGTACATTTATCCATTCAATAAACTCATCGACTGATTCAGTAATCGCCATCCAACGATCATCTCCTGCTAGAAACGATAAACTAACATTCAAATTCATTTTCTTAAATATTTCATCACACATTAATTTTTCATGACCTTTCTTAGGATCTCGAGAGATAATCGCAAGCAATTTCAATACCCAGGCGTCTTGTAAATTTATCTGTAAGTCTTTATAAGCTTCTGCTGCTTTAACCATCTGCATGCTTGCAAAATGTCCTATAAATATTGCCCTCGTTGCAGCATCTACCCAATGAAAATCTCTACCTTGCCTAATAATGTTGACCTGTTCCTCTAATTTTTGTATTTGATCTACAGATGAATCAGGTTCTCGGCTATACCCCTCAATATAAGCCATCAATAAATTCACAGCTAAATCAATACAAGCACGTACCTTACCGGTTTTTAAAGATTGCTCAAAAAAGTAAAATCGGGCCAAACAATCATCCATAAAATCCTTATCCGGATAAAGCTCCCATAGTGCTCTACATAATTGCAAATCATAGCGTGGTACTGACTGCGAATGATCGCTTGGTCTCAAGGTTGAATGATTATCATCGAATAAATGATCAATTTCTGCTTCTGAATGGACTTGTAAAAGAAGCTGGTGATGCTGCTGTCGGATTACTCGAGCAGAGCCACTTAAGGGCTGAGCCAATAATTGACGTAATTCAGCAGGTGATTGGTCTTGGGTTGAATGTGTCGCTATTCGTACTAAATTATCAACTATGAACGGACCACAATCCATATCATTACTTTGCTGGGGTAATTGCAAATCAATGATATTAGCATCGGGATCAAATTGTGTGATGATACAGACTATTTCTACTGCACGAATTTCATACTCTAAAGGATTGCCTAGCGGATCATTATATATGACCTGTAATGGTCCGCCATCTTCGGTTTTCTTGAGGGCCATACTGGCCCAATGATTCCCATGCAAATGAATGGGAATTACGACGGGTTTGCGCTCTTCAAGTGCATTCGCAATGGCGTTCGAAAGGTTGTCATTAAGCAAACTTGCATGCTCGAGTTGAGTCTGCGGCATTATTACTGCATTTTCACCTAATTCTCTAGTGAGTAATGCAATGATAATATCTTCAGTATACCATCGCATATGTTGGTCTTTCTTTCTAACTGCAATATCAAGCTGATCATCTAAATGATATAGGTCTTGAAAAGATGATAGTCTTTTTTTCAATAGTGGCTTCATTATTTCTTCAATAAACATCTGCTTAGCTTTTAATGGCTCAAGTTTATCCAATTCAATCTTAATTTCAGCTTCTTGATTTGGGATTTCTTTTCTTTTAATCCGGTTTATTTCATCTTTGGCTTGTCTTATAGCTTGATTCAAGGCAACTACATTTGTAGGTTCTATTTTCAAATTACATGGCAGTTTAGGATTTGAAGTATTGTCAGAATCGACAACTACTTCATTATAATCACAAACTCGTTCTAAAGGTTGATCAGGATTGTTTTCTTCAAGTTCTACTATAGCTTCGGGGCAGTAAAATTGAAGTGCATTAAACAACCAATGCAAAATTAAACTGCCTTCTTTTTGCTTAACAAGTGTTAGATGTTGACTACGCCATTTCCCTTTATTTTTTACTATCTGTATATTTTTGCCATCTTCATAAGAACCCGCACACGCCATAGGATGCATACCACCCCATTCATCAGGCCCAAGGGACTTACCATAAATATCAACAATTTTCACACCTCGCTGACCTACATGTGGATTACGTAAAAAATATTGGAAATTATATATATTTAACTTAGTCTCGTATTCTATCGGAAAATAACTCACTCCATGTTCTAGAAAATCCAGCAATATTGCGCTTGAGAGCAATGAGGCGTTATTTCTACTGGGCTCGCAAACGAACCAACATGCTAATAAATTTGGCAAATAATTAGGAGCATTATCAACTCTTTCTCCGTTTAAGATACTCCGAGCAATTTTAGCTATTTCAACATCACTGATGTAGTGCAACTTAGCTTCTTGAGTTCTATCAATTTTCTGATATGAAGGTCCTTTTGCAATATCAGCTTCAACTTTTTGCAAGTCATCGTAGTGAGGATTAGTAGAGTCATATATGTCTAAACTAGATCTGTATGCATATTCTGCTTTAGGTAGTAATTCAAAGTCACCTTCATTGGCTTTTTTAACTCTATCTCTAATAATGCGATATCCTTGACGCATCTGTTCCAACGAAAAGCCTACTTTATCACCATTTGAACTGTCTTTACCTTGTAATGGCGTAAAAAACGCACTTCTATTTTGGTTATATATTCTCCTATTTTCAAAAAACTGGGGTAGAAAATCCTCTAGAACATGCGTGTTTCGAATATCTTCTTGCGCTTTATCTAAATCTTCTGCGGTCATCCAAGGATAAAATTTCTTTAAACTCTCGCGTGAATCTTTAACTAATCCCTCATCAAACCTTTTCACTAACTTCAGTAAATTACCAGATTGATACTCATTTTGAATAATTTCATAAAGAGCATCATGAGCCCTCATAAATCCATCATGCCGCCATTCTTCGGCACAAGTTGAAAAATATAATCGCTGTGCAATCATCGGAATCAATCCAAAATCAGCACTATATAAATTCTCGAGTTGCACACCAACTAAGTGATGATTGATTGAAATACCTACATGTCTCCTTGGTTTTAAAGACGGGATATTGTTAGCTACAAACAGCCATTGAAGTGGATTTTTTAATGGGCCTATTGCAAATGGAACTATAACCTGAGCCAACGCTTTTGGAAAATCATCTTCTATTTTAATTGCTTCATCAGGCTCAGGAAATACTGGAGGATTTCCAAGAATTAATGGGACAGCTTCTGGAACTAACGATTCCAAAACGGTTTGGGCAATATAGACTGCCTCGTGGATAGAGATAAAAAATGTGTTTCCTTTGTAGGTAACTTTCAGTTTAATAAACATCACGACACCTTACATAATCAATATAATGCCACTTTTTTTCAAAGGCTTAAAAGCCTCGTTAATCCTGATTCTACTCTTTAACACAGTCAATGTACACACAGCTAATATATTTTATTTATGTAACGAATGAGGATGGCGATAATATCCATAGATAATGAAAATAGAATAGCTTGCTTTTGTTTAAGTTACTATGATAATAATTTTCTTGTTTCCCCAATTTTAAAAATCCACATTTTGTCAGATGAATAACCTGCATTTTCTGCAGCAGTTTTAAAACGAGCTGGAGCTTCAAAAGGCGGTTCTTCAGATAAAATTATCGTACCCCAATGCATACCGAGGATGTTTTTAGCTTGTATGTCTTTTCCTATCTTGACAGCTTCTTCCGGTGTCGTGTGTACATGACGCATAATAGCTTGGGGCTCATAAGAACCGATGCCTACAATTGCTAAATCAAATGGGCCATAGCGCCGATGAATATTTTTGAAGATTGCCCCATAAGCAGTATCTCCAGAAAAAAATATTCGATAGTTAGGGCTTTTAATAGCGAAGCCTGCCCATAATGTTTGATTATAATCCATCAGTGTTCGACGAGAAAAATGAATAGCGGGTAATGCGGTAAATTCGATATTATTTTGAGTAAAAGTTTGCTCCCAATCTAATTCGTGCACATTTGTAAATCCAATATTTTGAAAATAGTGCCCTGTTTTAAGAGGAGCAATTACGCAAGTATGATTTTTATTGGGTAATTGTTTCAATGTTTTTACATCAAGAGAGTCATAATGGTTATGACTTAAGACAATATAATCAATCATCGGCAGCTCTTCAACTGACATTGCCGGCGCCACATACCTTCGCGGCCCCACCCCCCAACTCCCAGCTAAATCAGATAAAAAAGGGTCTGTTAAGATTGTTTTGCCTTCTAATCTTATTAAAAAACAAGCATGACCGATCCACGTAATGGAATCTCCGTGTACACTTGTAAATTGTTCAATTACTTTTGATCTTGACAATACATGATCATTGGGAATTTCTGTGAATTTTGACTGAGTCAGGCGACCCCAAAAAAACTTAAGCCAGATTAAAAAAGAAATTCTTACATCAACTGCTTGCTCAATATTTCGAAATTTTTTTGATTTTTCGTTAGACGAAGTCTTCCAGACAGACAAATTTAATCTCCCTTTTTTTTAAATTTCCTAGCTGCACGTAGTCTTCTTGCGGTTTTTGGATCAATAGTGAGGGGTCTATAAATCTCTATTCGATCCCCCGTATTAACTATTGTATCGAGTGTACATTTTTTCCCAAAAATACCGACAACAAGTTGAGTTAATTTTAGCTCAGGAAATCGTTCGATTATTTTGGAATTGCAAATAACGTATTGAACATCACTATTTTTAGGAACCGAGACTGATAACAAACATTGCTCATCAGGTGTTGCATAACAAATTTCAACCTGGATAGTATTAGGCATAAATTTCTTCGGCTCGTTTTGTAAATGCATCAACTAATGAATTTGCAACTTGATGAAAAAAAGGACCGAATGCCAAGCTGAGCAATTTGTTTGAAAATTCAAACTCTAAATCCAATATGACGTTACATCCACCATTTTCCGTGTGATCAAATCGCCAAAATCCTTCCAAATGTCTAAATGGACCATCTACTAATCGTAGCTCAATCATTTTATCTTTTTGCAGACGATTACACGTGGTAAACGATTTTTCAAAACCACCCCCTGAGAAATGTAATCTCGCCCGAATTTCATCCTCATTTTCACTCAATAATTCACTGCGTTGACACCACGGAACGAATTCAGGATAGCGCTTAATATCGTTGATTAAGGCATACATTTGCGCGGGTGTATAGGGCACAACTTTGGATTTTTTGACATCAGGCATTTTCAAGCACCATTTCAATAGAAGTTTACAGTGGTTCTGGCTGAACGAACTGTCATTGTACTGCAATTATTGGTATAATAATAGTTTGATCGTGCGTGAGTCGTCGATATGACCAAGAAAGCGAAACAGACCGACAATAGCATTGCCCTCAATAGAAAAGCCTTACATGACTACTTTATTGAAGAGCAATACGAAGCGGGTATAGTCCTCGAAGGATGGGAAGTGAAAAGCCTTCGAGCAGGCCGCGCTCAGCTCAAAGAAAGTTATGTACTCCTAAAAAACGGCGAGGCGTTCATTGTCGGGATGCATATTAGCCCCCTACTTAGCGCTTCCACCCATGTGAACCCCGACCCTACTCGTACCCGAAAGCTTCTATTGCACCGAACAGAACTGAACAAATTGCTTGGGGCTGTTGAACGCAAAGGTTACACCGCGGTTCCTCTCTCAATGTATTGGATCAAACAGCGTGTAAAATTGAAAATCGCGCTTGCCCATGGTAAAAAACAATTTGATAAACGACAAACTGAGAAAGAACGCGATTGGAACAGAGAAAAACAACAAGCCATGAAACACAAAAATCGATGACCCTCGATTTAACATGAACTGCTGAATAAACGTTGGAAAATGCAAAGGAAGGCACTATGAATATACTAGTTACAGGCGCTTCAGGATTCATCGCAGCACAAATTGTATCTGCACTAATTTCAGCCGGCCATCAAGTCACATGCTGTGTTCGTAACACACGGTATGCACAGAGAATATTTCCGAATGCCACGATTATTTCGTGTGATTTTATCAATGACACTACACCTGCTCACTGGTGCGACAGACTTAAAAATATTGATCTTGTTATTAATAGTGTAGGCATTCTTTATCATCCGAATAAAAAAATTATTTGGGCCGTACATTATGACACTCCTCGAGCAATATTTGATGCTTGTGTGCAAGTAGGCATTAAAAAAATTATTCATA
Organism: uncultured Gammaproteobacteria bacterium; assembly: GCA_964446105.1. GTDB lineage: Bacteria > Pseudomonadota > Gammaproteobacteria > JAIEPX01 > JAIEPX01 > JAIEPX01. Next base: position 14,652 of record CAYUMZ010000006.1, read on the forward strand.
TTTCTGCTCTTGCGGTAGACAAATCCACCGTTGAATATGCTAAAAGTAAAAAAGCAGCGGATGATTATTTGCTCACACTACCGATCAAATCAGTTATTTTACGCCCTTCATTTGTCTATGGAAGAGGATCGTATGGAGGAAGTTCACTTTTTAGAGGGCTTTCGGGTTTGCCTTTCTTCATTCCCGTTCCAGGCAATGGAGAACAAGAATTTCAACCGATTCATAGTGAAGACTTATCAAAAGCAGTTCTGCGATTAATTGAAATTCCATTGAGTGAAAGCCTTATCCTTTCTGCGGTTGGTCCTAAACGTATATCTCTAAAAGAAGTACTCAACACATTTAGAAATTGGCTGGGTTTTTCAAAAGCAAAATTACTATACATTCCTTATACATTAATTCGTTTCGCTTCTCGTATCGGCGATTTAATCCCCTACTCATCCATGAACTCCTCATCGATAAAAATGCTAGCTCAAAACAATATTGCGAGCGATGAAGACACTCATGAGTTTCATAAAAAAATCGGTTTTGTACCGAGAGATTTTTATACTGGCGTATTCAGTCAACCGAGTACTGTTCAAGATCATTGGCATGCTCGACTATTTTTTCTTAAACCCGCACTGCAATTTAGCATTGCATTTTTGTGGATATTCACCGCAATATGCAGTGCATTTTTCTATCCTAAATCAAATTCTTATCAGCTATTGCAACAAGTCGGAATATCACAACATTGGCAGCCCCTATTTTTATACGGAGCCAGCTTAATCGACGGATTACTTGGCCTTTCAATGCTATTCTGGTATCAACTAAAAAAAGTATGTATTTTGCAAATTAGTTTGATTACTATTTATACACTCATTATTTCCTTTGCTTTACCACAATTGTGGCTGGAACCCTTTGCCCCCATTGCAAAAAATATTCCATTAATAGTTGCAACGCTTGTTTTTCTTGCTATGGAGTCTGATCGATAATGCTTTATTTATGGCTTAAATTCATCCACGTCGTCAGTTCGACTATTTTATTTGGAACTGGCATAGGTACCGCCTGCAATCTTCTTTTAGCTCAAAAGACAAAAGATGTCGCCATCATCTCAGCCACAACACGTTATGTAGTCGCTGCAGACTGGGTCTTTACCGGCTCCTCAGGCTTCGTACAAGCCCTTACCGGACTTTGGATGGTTTTCATAGCCGGATACCCTTTAACCTCATTTTGGATATTAGGATCAATTATCGGCTATCTTATCGCCGCCTTCTGCTGGTTCCCCGTTGTGTACCTTCAAATCAAAATGCGAGACCTCGCACAAAAAGCACACGAAACTCACAAACCTCTCCCACCGCAATTTTACCAATATTACCGCACCTGGTTTTGGCTCGGTTGGCCAGCCTTTATCAGCCTAATTATCGTCTTTTACTTAATGACAAACAAACCGACCTAGTAGTTATAGGGTGATCCTAGGCTAATCATTAAAATAAGACTATAATTTCGGTGTAGAAGCACTTTTGTAAAGGCACAAAGAAGTGAGAGTTATCATTGATGAGAGCATGGAATTTCTCAATAGGATTGTTGGCAATCATTTGCCTTACATCTTTAACGAGCTGCAATTGGAATGACAATCAGCTCAATGGTTATGTTGAGGGTCAATTAACCTATATATCCTCACCTACTGATGGGCGATTAGATCAATTGACTGTAGGGAGAGGAATGCAGGTTAAGAAAGGCGATCTTCTTTACTCACTCGAATCACTTCCTGAATCTGCTGAATTAAATTCTGCGACTGCAATTATTAATCAAGCCAATGCCAATTTAAAAGATCTTCTTTACGGAAAACGTCCGCCTGAAATTGAAGCGATAGAATCTCAAATAAGAGAAGTGAAAGCGAGAATCGCTTATTTAAGCAAAGAACAACAACGCTATAAAATACTCGTTGAAAAATCCGCAGTCGAACGTGAACGATATGATCAAACGGTACAAGATCTTGATGTCGCTAACGCACAACTCAAACAAATGCAAGCTAATTTGAGTACTGCAAAATTACCAGCACGAACGGATGAAATTAAAGCAGCAGAAGCAACGTTAACTTCTACTCAAGCTCAATTTGATAAAGCAAATTGGGCGCTTAAGGAAAAAACAGTTTACGCCCCCGATAATGCCGAAGTATTTGATACCTATTACAAAATTGGGGAGCGCATTCCAGGTAATCGTCCTGTTCTATCCTTATTGGTACCACGCGATATTATTGCAGTATTTTTCGTACCTGAAACTCAATTAGCAAATATTCATGTTAACCAAAAAATTGCTATCAATTGTGATAGCTGTAAAACACCTTATGAAGGAATTATTCGATTTATTTCCCCACAAGCAGAATATACCCCACCTGTAATTTATAGTAATACGGCGCGAAGCAAACTCGTTTATCGCGTTGAAGCGAATATTCTTTTTGAAAACAAACCTTTGCCTCACCCAGGACAACCCATTGATATATCTTTGCAGAGAAATGGTAAATGAAGACTCCTTTTGTTATTGACGTAAAAGATTTATACAAGAGTTTTGAAACTATCAAAGCGGTTAACGGAGTTTCTTTACAAGTACAAGAAGGTGAAATTTTTGGTTTTTTAGGGCCTAATGGTGGCGGAAAAACAACTACGTTTAGAATCATTTGTGGCTTACTCACACCGGATAGTGGCTCTGGCACTTGTCTAGGATACGATATTATTACCCAAGCGAGAGAAATAAAAACACAAATTGGATACATGACACAAAAATTCAGTCTTTATGAAGAACTTTCTATTTATGAAAATTTTGAATTTATGGCACGCATGTATAATCTCAGCGATCGCGAAAACAAAATTTCAGATGCTCTTCACTTTTTTGGATTACCGCTTTCACAAAAAGATCAACTAGCTGGTACACTTTCTGGTGGTTGGAAACAACGTCTTTCACTGGCAGCCGCAGTTCTTCATCAGCCAAAACTACTTTTATTAGATGAACCTACAGCTGGAGTAGATCCAAAGGCACGAAGAGAATTTTGGGATGAAATTCATCGACTCTCTAAAAAAGGGATAACAACGCTTGTGAGCACGCACTATATGGACGAAGCCGCTCGATGCCATCGTTTAGCTTATATTTCAAAAGGTAAAATTCAAACATCTGGTACTATAGATGACATTATTGAAGAATCACAATTAAAAACTTGGCAAGTTCAGGGACCAAATCTAGACGAATTAGCCGACAAATTAAGAAAAGAAGAAGCGATTGATCAAGTCACCAATTTTGGAAATTCAATTCATGTGAGCACAACACAAAGTGAATCGATTAAAAACATTCTTAAAAAATACGATCACGCGCCCCACAAGTGGACCCAAGTAACACCGACAATAGAAGATATCTTCATTAAATTTACTCCTCAAAAATATGGGGACTAAAATGAATAGTATTTTCGCTTGGCCACGATTTGTTGCAATGTTTTATAAAGAATTTACCCAAATGCGCAGAGATCGCGTCACGTTCGCCATGTTGATCGGAATTCCCATTATTCAGCTAACCTTATTTGGCTTTGCAATCAATACAAACCCTAAACACTTACCCACCGCTGTAGTGAACGCCGATATTAGCCCTTTCACACGCACCTTTGTTTCAGCAATGCAAAACTCCGAATATTTTCATGTAATTGATGACAATGCTTCTGATAAAAAAAGCGATGAAATGCTTGCAAAGGGTGATGTTAATTTTGTCATACAATTTCCGCCCAATTTTTCTAGAGATTTAGTCCGCGGCAATCGACCCGAAATATTAATTACTGTTGACGCAACAGACCCTATTGCTTCAGTTAATGCTATCACATCCATCAGTAATTTAACGAGAAATGTCTTCAACTATGATTTGCAACATGGTCTCTCTTATTTATTACCCAACAATGCGCCAGCGAATGTTATTATTCATGCAAAATATAATCCAGAAGCGATCACTCAATATAATATTGTCCCGGCATTAATGGGTGTTGTGCTCACAATGACATTAGTCATGATCACCGCTCTAGCTATCACCCGCGAACGTGAAAAAGGAACCTACGAAAATCTATTATCAACACCTGTAACACCTTTAGAAGTGATGGCGGGTAAAGTTTTACCCTATATTATTGTAGGCTACATTCAAATGCTGCTAATTATTATTGCATCACATGGTATTTTTAATATACCGTTTGAAGGGAGTCTCCCACTATTACTGATTGCAACACTCCCCTTTATTGCTGCCAATTTATCAGTCGGCATCACCATCTCAACTTTCGCGAGCAATCAACTTCAAGCCGTACAAATGAATATATTTTTCTTTTTACCTTCAATACTGCTATCGGGATTTATGTTTCCTGTTGCAGGAATGCCTTATGCGATCCAATGGATTTCATCGATATTACCTCTCACCCATTACCTCATCATCGTGCGAGGGATTATATTAAAAGGTAACTCTTTCATGCTAATCTGGCCTCAAATCGCCGATATATTACTCTTCATGTTAATTGTGATATTAATGGGCATGAAACGATTTAGACGCACACTCGATTAATTAAGGGATTTGAAAAGATTATCTTTATTTAAGTCGAGCAAATAAAGCTTACACGGAATTGTGCCATTCAAAAAAGAATAGCTTTTGTGCGAACGCAAACCAATGGCTTTTGCAAGTTGAGGATCGGAGGTAAAAATGGCGGCTTTCCAATCGAGCGCATGTCGGCTTAATGCCAATCCTAATTCTTGATAAATGGGAATAAGATCTGCAGATTCCTCGAGCCGCTCGCCGTAGGGCGGATTGGCGATAATTAATCCCGTTTTTCCTTCGCATTCACCAGGAAGAGAAAAATCACGTAGTGATCGCTGTTGCAATTGAATCATTCCTGAAAATCCTGCAGCATGAATATTTCGTTCTGCACTTTTCAGTACTTCTTGATCTTTATCAAATCCAAATATTAAAGGCAATGATTCTTCCACAGCATGCTCATGTCTGGAAAGTGCTTCTTTTTGCGTGGTTTTCCAGAATTCAGAATGATGACCTTGCCAATTGAGAAAACCATAATCAAATCGATCTAATCCAGGGGCTTTATCGGTAGCCATCATTAGAGCTTCGATAAAAAATGTACCTGAGCCACATAATGGATCGATGAGAGGTAGCTTATTTTTACACATCAATGGCCAACCTGCTCGAATTAATAAAGCACAAGCAAGATTTTCTTTTATGGGAGCTTCACCACCAAATTTTCGATATCCTCGTTGATGTAGACTATGTCCGCTTAAATCATAATATAGTGCGAGCACACCATGATGCAATCGCGCATGTACTCGACAATCAGGATTTTTAATATCAATATCGTAACGTCGATGTAAAGTTTTTCTTAAATTATCGACAATGCCATCTTTTATTACTTGAGCACCAAATACTGTATTTCGAATAAAATCAGAACGCCCCGTAAAGCTGACACTGAATGTGCTATCTAATTTGAATAGCTTCGACCAATCATATCGAGCACATAAGGCATAACAATCTTCTGTATTTTTCACAGTGCCTTTGGTCAGTGATAAGTAAACACGATTGGCTAATCGTGACCACATACAAATTTGATAGATTTTTTCGACCGATGTTTCGCAAAAAACGCCACCCACTGTCTCTTTACAGTGGCCAACATCTAACTGAGTCAATTCTTCAAGTAATAGACCCTCGATTCCTTTTGGACAGGTTACAAAAAGTGAATGTTCCATGATGCTTCTCTCGTTTTATGGCGCCATATTTAGTAGCTATTAGAACCGCCAAACATTGTAAAATCAACCTATTTTGATGATAATAACACTATTCTAAACCTCGGATTAGCCAGACATGCCCAACATAGTTGACAATGTCTCTTTAAGAGACCACCACACTTTCGCCACAGAGGCCGTGGCTCGTCATGCTGCTTCAATCCTAAGCATCGAAGATCTACAAGCTTTAAAAGAAACCCAGACATGGCATGATAATCCACTGCTCATATTAGGAGCTGGAAGTAACACTCTTTTCCAACATGATTTTTCAGGTCTCATCCTCTTCAATAAGATACACGGTATACAAATTGTAAAACAAAATTCTGATCATATTTGGTTAAAAGTGGGCGCCGGAGAAAATTGGCATCAGCTCGTACAATTTTGCATTGCACATAATTATGCAGGAATAGAAAATCTTTCGCTCATTCCAGGAACAGTGGGTGCTGCACCGATTCAAAATATTGGCGCCTATGGCGTAGAATTAGAATCAGTTTTTGAAGAACTGACAGCATTCGAGATTCAATCAGGAAAATTTATTCGCTTCGATCACACGGATTGTAATTTTGGGTATCGTCTGAGTGTGTTCAAAACCGAACTTGCGAATAAATTTTACATTACAGATGTCACTCTTCGACTTAACAAAAAACCAGAATTCCACTTAGAATATGGGCAAATTCGTGATGTACTCAAAGAAATGAGCATAACAAATCCTTCCATAAAAAGCATCAGTGAAGCCGTCATTAATATTCGTCAAAGCAAATTGCCCGACCCAACACACTTACCTAATGCAGGCAGTTTTTTCAAAAACCCTATCATTTCTGATAGCCATTTTGAATCACTCTTGAAAAATTATCCTGATATCAAATATTATCCGGAAAAAAATAATATGAAAAAAATACCCGCTGGTTGGTTAATTGAACAATGTGGTTGGCGTGGAAAACGATTAGGTCGCGTTGGAGTTCATGAAAATCAAGCTCTGGTTATTATCAATTATGATAATGGCACAGGTGATGATATTTGTCAGTTAGCCAAAATTATTCAAGGTGATGTCAAAAAGAAATTTAATATAGAGTTAGTTCCAGAAGTATTTATACTTTAGCTATTTTCGACGAACATGCACGACAGATTTCAGTTTTCGAATATTACGAATTACCGTCGCCAAATGAGCACGATCATCAACAATAAGCGTAAAAGAAACAGTATAACGATGGTCATCGCGTTCAAAAACATGAATATCATCAATGTTGGCACCCGCTGCAGACACCGCGTTAGCCATTTCACCTAAAACACCTCTTCGATTTATCACATCGATTTCAATGATGGTAGTAAATTCGCCTTTGATATTGGGTTCCCAACGCAGTGGCATGCAAACGTCAGGATCTAAACGTAATTTAGCAATATGATGACAAAATTCACTGTGCACAATCACACCCTGCCCCGAACTAATAATTCCCACAATAGGATCTCCCGGAAGAGGGTAGCAGCATTCCGCCATTTGAATCACCAATCCCTCAGTTCCATGAATCATTAACGGTGCAGTGGGTTTATCAGTTTCTTCGGCCGCTGTGTGAACTTTCAATGTGTCAGCTAAACGATGAGCCACCAACATTGGAACTCGATTACCCATTCCAATTTCAGCATATAAATCTTCTCGAGATTCCAACTTGGTTTCAGCCAAAAGCGCATCAAATTTTTCTGCAGGAATCTTTCTTGAAGACAGAGAGAAACTCCCTAATGCTTTATCCAACAATCGTTTTCCTAATGAAACTGACTCCGCACGTTTTTGCATTTTTAAATAATTACGCAGACTAGACCGTGCTTTTCCTGTTACTACAAAATCGAGCCAATTAGGGTTTGGTCTTGCAGAACGCGAGGTAATTATTTCCACAGTGTGCCCATTCATTAAACGTTTTGATAACGGCGCTAATTGTCTATCGATTTTTGCAGCAACACAAAAATTCCCGATATCGGTATGAATTGCATACGCAAAATCTACTGGCGTAGCGCCAGCAGGTAGCTGAACAATATTTCCATTGGGCGTAAAAACATACACTTCATCTGGGAATAAATCGACTTTTGCATTTTCAATAAATTCTTCTGAACT
>CAYUMZ010000007.1:0-20739 GCA_964446105.1 uncultured Gammaproteobacteria bacterium
GCTGAAGATTTGCCAATACAGGACCATCTTAAACATTCGACTTCCCTATTAGTAAGATATTGCCCATCATACTCTCTACCTAATCTATAACGTTCAAATTTAATCTCATCTAGAAATTTTTGGACTTCAATTTTATTGGGGCAAGCCTCAATAGAGACAGGTGTAATTGTAGGCCCAGTACCTGTTAAAACGTTGATTTTTCCATTATCTATCAAGGCAGTATCTGGAATTAGTTTATCTTTTATATAATAGCAGAATATATTTATCGCATTTATATTGTTAACGATAAAAGTGGGTACAAATTTACCCTTTTCAGTAGAGCCGAAATGAAAGAACTCTGTATATTCATTATTTACTTTGCTTATTGTTAAGCCATTCGTAACATCAAAATATTTTTCTGCATTAATAATGGCTAAGTCATCCGGGCAACTTGACCAAAGCAATATGCCTTCATCGGCTTTCTCGGGATACTCAGTTATTGTATTTTCATGAATGGCTTTCTCTAAATAATAATTGTTTGTCATGTCTGGGTTGTTATTATAATCTACTCTAGTCCCATTTTTGTAGATACATGTATAAGAAAAATATGTTATGCCCAATCTCCGTAATGGGTCACAAACATCATCAATATCATTATAAGGATGTATTATTATTCCTGAACCACCAGACACCATATTCTCCAAGATCCTAGAAGAAACTCTTTCCTATGTTATGATAAAGCTAATACAACTGAGTCATACTCTAGCTTGATATATGAATAGGGTATATACTTAGTAAGTATTTGTCAAGTTAAGCCAGAAATATTTTTTTTTATTACATTATATTTCAAAGCCACTTGATTTTTTGTAATCCTATGAACCGTTGATAATGACTTAATTCTCAACTCTATAACATAGTGAGCAGCAACATGATTTCTTATGATGATGATATGAACTTGATGGCAAACCATTTGCAGAATGAGATCGTAGGATATGTAAAATCTACCGCCTTAATTATTGCTATAAAACACAAATTCGCTACTTATATTTCCAATATTCCTATAAGAATTGAAGACCTTGCAACCACTCTATCTTTTGACCCTCACCCCTTAGCCCGTTTACTTAAGTTATTGGAATCCATGCAACTATTAAGCATTGATGACCAAAATAATACGGTGAAATCTAATAAATATACAAATATCCTAAGTAAAATTTCTGGAGACTATTTTTATCTTGGATATCTAGCCTGTGAAGAGTTCCTACATTCTCTAATTCATAATAAAGAATGCCTTTCAATCAGATGTGGAGAGACATTTTATACTTATGTTAGTAGAAATAAGAGCATTGGTGAAGATTTTGCTCGATATTGCGAAGCTACTGGTAAGGAATGGCTTCAAAGCGTGATTAATATGTTGGACTTATCACAATACGAAACCATAGTAGATGTTGGTGGAGGAAACGGGTACTTTTTGTCTATGCTTTTAAGTAAATACTCTTCCCTAAAAGGGAAAGTGTTTGATCTTCCAAACCGTATAATTGAAGCACAATCATTTTCAAAATCGTTGCCTTATTCAATTCAGCAAAGATTAGACTTGATAGATGGTGATTTTTTTAAAAATTTCGAGATTTTTGCAGATGCATATATTCTCTGTCGCGTCCTACTAAATTGGTCAGATTTTGAAGCCAATAAAATACTGCTAAACATTAGCAAGACAATGACCAGTAAATCTGAACTTTTAGTTATAGATTTTATTGTTCCTGATAAAGAACACTCTCAATTACAACGTTCGCTACTTCATGATATTAATCTCTTAGCACTCTTCGGAGGAGCAATTAGAAATTTACCTCAATGGAAAAAATTATTGCACGAATCTAATTTCACAGTAATAGATTGGCAGATTACTACTGAGGGCATTCATAATGAACCAAATGTCCCTTTTGTTATTATAAGAGCAAGGAAATCTCTTACAGATAGCTAAACCAATACCCTATTGACGAGATTTTGATGAAAATATTTGGGTTATACTATCATTACAATGACGCTAGCTATTTTAGAAGGACAAAATCGTATGATAGATAGTGATCACTTATGTTGGCTATCCTATAATATTTAACTTTTTCAGCTTGTTCCCTAATGCAACATTAATGAGTTGTCAAATCTATTTCGTAGATTTTAGTGCTATACGTATATTTACTTATTCATATTTCTAATGAAATCATGCTATACTCAACAAGTAACTAAAAACAGGAGAGTGTAAAATGGGTATTCAACAGTAGGGCAATAAACGCCATCAGATCTGATATGCATTTGATGGCGTTTATTATATCTCCATATGATAAACCCTGACGATGACTATGCCGATCAGGCGCACGTGTAGACATCGGTCTACACTTTATACAAAGCTCGCTAGTTTTCCAGTTACCAACTAACTATCATAGTGTATGTTATCACTGAAATCCATGATGTCTGCATGATATCCCCCAAAAAATTCGACCCTAAATTTCATTGGTATTTGAAGTCTATTTTGGTTTAGCCCACCCATGTGAGGGAAATACGTTTAGACTGTAATAAAGATGACATAATATCTCCTTAATTAGTGTAATGACAGGAGACTATTTGATTAGATCTGATGATGCAAAATGGGATTTTTAAGCCAACACATTTTTCAATCACTGTCCAAGTATATATTGCGCATTTCAGAGTCGATGTGATATAGAGTACACAATCAGCTTCCCAGCACCTATAAAGATATATTATTTGATTATTTTTTTGATAATTTTAAGTGCAAAGAGGCGTCTTTTCTTTATTTATTTTGTTAATTTCTCCTGCCCATGTATACGAATAAATACGTATATATTACTTTTCTAAATATTAATAAAATAAAATTGCTGAAATTAAATTAACGAGTAAGGATATATTTATGACAGGAGACAGATTAGCAGTTTCTAAATGTAATAGTCTATTTAGCAAACGTACAAACAAAGGGCCACGAATTGAAGAGAAGAACGGTATCCCTTCAGATACAAATACTGTTATCAGTTATGATGATTTGAAAAAAACTATATTAAAGTTTGAATACCTTCGAACTTTAATTGCTATACTACCAAATTTAGCCTACTTAAAAGACGTCAAAAATAATCGATATATTTACATTAATAAAGCGTATAATGAAATTTTTGACAATCAGAACATTTCCTTATCTGACACCCTGAAAAACAGTATATTAATGTACGAGCAAAAGGCCATAGAAGAAAAGACTGAAATACTGAACAAAAAACTTTCTCCTTTAGTACAGACCGATGGAATTCTTCATGAATTAAACCTAAATTTTTATCCTTTATCAGTCGAATCTAAAGAAACAAAATACGTTCTGGTATACGGCTCTCTCTCAACTGAATCCCTATCTTCTCATGATCTTTATTTACTATATAAGAGCTATTATTCAGAAGAGAAAGTCGCTTTAAACAAGTTTATTGATGCTATAGGTTTAAGCGATTATTTAAATGGCAATCAATTGACGACTCGTGAATTTGAGTGCCTGTTTATCCTATCGAAAGGTTTGTCGGCAAAAGAAATGGCAAGGATATTAAATATCTCAAATCGCACGATAGAGAATCATATCATGAATATCAAAGTGAAATTTGATGTCCGCAGTAATATAGAACTATTGAGTATCTTTCTATCGTGCTACCGTATGGAAAACTAGTTTCTTAGTATTACGAAATTTAGCGCGCTTATAATTTTTACCCCTATATCCTATCAGCTTGGGTTGATTTATATTACAGCTAAACATTAATCCGATTTTATACAAAGCCGGGTGGGCTGGCGCTACAACAATTATAATATTCACACCCAAAGCCCTTAATAGAAGAATCTGGAAGAAAAGATGGGATGTTATGAATAAAGGGTGCCCCTGGCTCTATTCTGTTTTTTCATCCGAATCTGTTTCATTGCTCTTCTGGAAATATTTCACCTTTTGATCGCAGAATTGTCTTAATAACCTATAATAGTGTAAATAACATCCCTTTAAAAAATCATAATCCTCGTCCTGAATTTCTTATGAGCACAGATTATCGCCCTCTTCAGCCATCCCTGTGGAGCATTGAGTAACTACAATCTAGTTCAACCATAAAATCATTTTAGTGATTTATACCGGGTTGAGCCAGCCTAAAAAGTCACTGATGTCTATACTTTCTAATAATAATTATTCTATATAGTTATAAATTACTATTTTTTTAATAATACTGAGTGCCTTATTTGTAATTTAATTTAAAAAATCTACGTAATCTATACGGATGTTTAGCTTGCCTTATCTTTAATAAACTATTATTGCTGAAATTAAATTAACGAGTAAGGAATTAATTATGTCTGGAGGCAGGTTAGAAGTTTCTAAATGTAATAGTATATTTAGCAAACGTAGAAATAAAGGATCGCAAATTGATGCTAAGAATACTTTTCTTTCGTATCCTAACAACGTAATCAGTTATGATGATTTGAAAAATACCATTTTAAAGTTCGAGTATCTTCGAACTCTAATCGCTATTTTACCTAATTTAGCATATCTAAAAGATGTTAAGAATAATCGCTATATCTATATTAATAAGGTCTTTAACGAGATTTTTAATAACGAAAACATTTTAATTTCAGACACCTTGAAAAACAGTATACTACTGTACGAGAAACAGGCAATGGAGGAAAAGAATGAAATACTCAACAATAAAATCTCCCCTTTAGTTCAGGCCGACGGTACATTGCATGAATTAAATTTAAATTTTTATCCTTTATCCGTCGAAACTAAAGAAATTAAATACGTTTTTGTATATGGATCACTTTCAACCGAAACTCTATCTTCTAATTCTCTGCATTTACTTTACAAGAACTATTATCCAGAAGAAAAAATCGCTTTAAACAAGTTTATAGATGCTATAGGTTTAAGTGATTATTTAAATGGCAATCAATTGACGCCCCGTGAATTTGAGTGTTTGTTGATTCTATCGAAAGGTTTGTCGGCAAAAGAAATGGCAAGGATATTAAACGTATCGAACCGCACAATTGAGAATCACATCATGAATATTAAAGAAAAGTTAGATGTTCGAAGCACAATAGAGGTGGTAAGTATATTTTTATCATGCTATCGTACAGAAATTTAATTTAAAAGAAAAAAGATCTAAGCTTCGATTATTAAGTACAAAAATATACTTAAAGTATCCTTTTTTGACAGCAATAAAAGAGATGTCAGATAATTTCCGTGCGGCAGCCTTTTTATTCTCGCTAATATGACAATAAAAACTATCTTTACTAGAATAATTTCTATTATATATGTAGTAGTTATCTAATAAAGATATATTCCCTGTGTAAAAATCACACGCCGATAATATCGGCTAATTCTATTTTTTAAATTCTAGGTAAATTTACGAATATTAATTGGAATATTTTTATTATAAAACTATTGTTTTATTAATCAAGAGGAATACTTCTATGAAACAAAAATATTGTGCTGATAATCATCCTGCTAATGATGATGCTAAACTTCTGAAAGAATGGAGGAAAACGAAAGCATTACAAACCACCAAGGAAATAGGAATAAGCTTACTTTGCGGTATGATTAATGGCTTATCTATGTACGGAAGGATAGCGCCTAGTATATTCTTATCTGCACCTCCACTAGTCAAAGAAGAGGATTTTTATACGTACAAGAAAAAGTAACTAGAACTTGAAAATCGGGCGACATTAAATAAAACAATGTCGCCTTAACAAAATATATTCTTTTACAATATTCTCAATAATTAATTATAAAATATAAAATTAAAATTTTTGCCACTAAGTTGAAATTTATAATATCTTAGCGTGATATAATGTAAGATTAATTCAAATAAATATTCTAGTTGACACATTAAATGTCGCTCAGTAACGAATATAATGACCTTTCTGCCACATAGTTAAAAATTCATCATAGTGGATGCTGAATGGATTTTCTGACTGTCCCATTGGATATATATATTCGCTATTCTGAGTATCTGACAAATCAATTACTTGTCGATAGGTAGCGCCTGCAACTTGTTTTAAGCTCAGATCATAAGTTCCAACATTAATTGTGTACGGCCCTCCCTCTGTCTCTATTTCTCGATGCCATATTTGACCAACAATGGGTATTTTTCCAAACATTGTGCTATCAAAAATTGCTTTGTGTATCCGGCGCCATTTCCATCTAGTCGGATCATTTCCGAGACTTGCAGATAACATCTTTGTAATATTTCGGAGAGTAATACTAAGAAATTCATCACAATTTTTAGCATTTAAAGTCCTACAAAAATTGCTTTTCTTATTTAATTGTTCAATAATAAAAACTGGTTTGGGATAGTTTGAATATTCAACCGGTAGAGATGGCTGCATCTTCGTTAATTCATTAAACCATGCTGAAAAAATAGTAGCACCAGAACTATCTCCAGCTACATTACCATCCCATTCTTTCAAAACTTCAAGAGCCTCTTCTGATTCCTTATCAAGTGGTGTAGTATTCAAAAGATAATGTTTAAGGTATTTCCATAAAGCACATTGTGAGTCAGACTGCATTCTTTCCATATCATTGAGCGAATAGCGTTTTTTTTGTTTAAGCATCTCTTCTATGCGGATTATACGATAAGGATCACCTTTCCAAGTACTGGTCAGTTTATAAGGATAATCATTTCCTACTATTTTATTGTTAGCGGATGCTATAAAACCTTCAGGTGGGTTATAACTATGAGGTAATTTCTCAAATGGTATATATCCACGCCACTCGAATCTAGAATAATGAAAAACTGGATAGCGGTAATTTATTTTATCTCTTATTGGAATACGACCAGGTAAATAATAACCTATATTGTTATGAATATCAGCATATAAAAAATTTTGTGATGGTGAAACATAATCTCTCAAAGCTTCTGTGAAGTCACGCCAATTAGCAGCGTAATTAATTTTAAGTAAGCTTTGAGCGGTTGTATCATTTCCCATTAGCGCTGGCCATCTGATGCTTAAAACATCGATAATTTTCGGAGTGGAATTGGTAATTTCACTGATTATTGGATTTCCATGAAATGATTTTATAATAACCTTTTCATCTTTATGCCAACGAACCTTAATGATTTCAATATCTTGTGTTATGAGTTCACGTTGTTCTGCATGATAAATGTCCTGAACATCCAAACCAGCATCTGTCATACCCCAAGCAATATTATCATTATGACCTATGATCACACAAAAAACACCAGGTATAGTAGCGCCTTGTACGTGCAAGTTTGGGCCCGTCAATTTAGCCAAATACCACATTGATGGTGAAGTAAGTTCTAAATGCACATCATTAGCAAGAAACGGTTTTCCTGTGCTAGTTAATGCTCCTGAAACAACCCAATTATTTGAACCTTTTCCAGGTAAGTTTTTGATATTAAGATGAGCCTCTAATTTATTAGAAACATTGAGCAATTTAAAAGCTAAATAAGTATTTATATAGCTATTAGTTGAATTAGAAAGATATTTCCTATAATTGTACGTCTCCATTGATTTATTTTTAGCACTTTCTTGGGTCTTCAAAACCACTGGTCCATAGCTAGGATAATTGACTTCTAATTTTCCGACCATCTCATCACCATACTCTCTTGACATTAAATAATTGTTGAGTTTTGTCTTCCATGAATTTTGTAATTGCCAAGCTAACATTTTTTGGAATGAATAAGAGTCGCTTACTGTCCATCTACGAGGCTTGTGATGTAGTAATATCATCTCTAAAGGTAATTTATTTTTCTTAATATATCCATTAACACCTTCAGTATAGCTGATGATCATTTTTTTTGTTTTATCGTCAAAGCTGTTCCAATCTTTTTTTGCTGCACGATAAAATCCCCAAGTACGAAGATATCTGTCATATTCTAGTGTATTTCCACCAAATATCTCACTCAATCTTCCTGCCACAACATGCCGCTGTAGTTCCATTTGCCAAAGACGATGCTTAGCGTGAATATATCCCAATCCATATAACACTGCTTCATCATTTGCAGATGATTCGATATGGGGAATTTGATACCGATCTAGAGTTATTCTTACAGGTCCATGTGGCGTGGCAAGTACAACCACACTTGAATTGTCAAAATCATGATAATATAAAAATGTGATTGTAAAAAAACAAGCAGCTATTAAAAATATGGAAATAAATATTAATGCAGCTATTTTGAAAATTTTCTTAATCATTTATGAAGCACCCTCTTTTGTCTTACAATCAAATCTTTTGTTAAAGTTGGGCATTTAAGAATATTTTTATTTTGCAGATCTATTGTTTGAAAACTGAAAATAAACTCAACCGAAACTGATCTATCGAACGATCTTGACAACAACGCACTCAGCTTAACTGCAAGTAACGAATTACCACCTTGCTGAAAAAAATTATCATTAATATCGAGGTTATCTAATTTTAATATTGATTTCCAACAACATTGAATTAATTTTTCGGAATCTGTAAGCAATTTCTCTTTCACAATTTTAGACCTCTGTTCTTTTTCAATTAAAGTATGCAATTCACCCACATCCAATTTACCATTATTGGTCAATGGAAATTCATTTAATATAAACAACTTTTGAGGAACCGCATACTCAGGCAATTCTTTCTTCAATGACTCTATAATATCTTGATTAATGCTAGCTCGAATTGGGTCTTGCTTTAAAGTTACAAATGCAATTAGACTCTCAAAACCATTTATTTGAGCTAAAATTATCTCCGAACGAGAAACCTGATCATTTTTCTCTAGCCAATACTTTACTTCTCGCAAATCTATTCTATAGCCTGCTAATTTTATCTTTTTATCTTTACGTCCTAAAAATTCAATATTTCCATCAGGCCAGTATCTTCCAAGATCCCCTGTTTTATACATTCGAACATTAAGTTTCGGATGTATAATAAAGCGCTCTCCCGTAAGCGCTACATCGTTATAGTAACCTCGTGCTAATCCCTTTCCTGCTATATATATTTCACCTGTAACCCAATCAGGACAAGATCTCAATTTGGTATCAAAAATATAATATTGTTGATTAGCTAGCGGTTTTCCATAGGGTATACTGGTCCAATCCTCACTTATAGATTTAATCTCATAATAATTTGACCATATGGATGCTTCTGTAGCACCCCCTAAGTTTATAATCTGTAATTCGTTTTGATTTTTGAGCGTTACTAAGAATTTCCTAATTTCACTGAATAATGTCAAGGGCATCCAATCTCCACTCAACATTACTAACCTTAGTCTATCTCTTATTGCACTTCTAGTTGAAGGATGGGATTTTGTATGTTCCACTAACATTTGCATCAACATGGGTGTGCTATTCCAAACACTGATGTTATGTTTAATAATCTGATCCGACCATTCTTGAGGGTTTTTCAATGATTGCTGTTTAGGTATTACTAATGTAGCACCTGCTGCTAAAGTTCCGAATATATCATAAACTGATAAGTCAAAATTTAATCTAGATATTCCAAATATTATATCCTTCTTGGAAATTGAAAATTTTCGATTGATGTCTAGTATAGTATTGACTACACTTTGATGTTCCACCATCACCCCTTTTGGACTACCTGTTGACCCCGATGTAAAAATGACATAGGCCAGGTCTGACGACTTCCTATTCCTCTTATTAAAGCATAGATGCTCATTTAAATAATCATCTTCATCCTGTTGATTCACACAAATATTTGAAATTATGCGCCCATCAGAGTTAGAACGAACTTTATTACACAGTGATAGGGTATCTTCATGGCTTAGTATATACTCTGATTTAGATGTATGAATTAATGTATTTATACGGCGTTCTGGCAGATCTGGCTCAAGCGGCAAATAAGCACAACCCGCAAAGAGCACCCCTAGCACTGCAATAACCTGCTCTATAGATTTAGGCATTATTATAGCAATTATAGAGCTATTTTTAACACCCAAATTTATTAATTGCTTTGAAAGAAGTTTTGAGCGTTGAAATAGTTCACGATAGGTAATTTTTTTCTCGCAGCAAATCAATGCCACAGTATCTGGATTATTATTAACGCTTATAAAGAACAATTCATCAATTAATTTATCTCCATATATGAATTCTGATGAGGTTGAATTAGCTTCATAGCGCGATTTTTCCTGTGATACAGGTAAATTTTGTGATTCTTCAGAATACGTATCGCGATCCAAGATCATATTGAACGAATTCATCATGTCTTCGATAATATTGCTACGAAATTCTTCTTTAAAATATATCCATGCTACATAATAATGATGTTGGCATTTATTTATTAAACAATAAACATTTCTTGAAGATTTAACGCTAAGTGAACATTGTATTTTTATTTTCGAAACCTCATCTTCATTTAAACCATCTAAATGAATCAATGTAAACCTGCAAAATGAAATCGGCCTTATATTTGTTAACAATAATTTTAATTCCTCTAATGACGTGACATGAATTTTTGAGTCATAAAGCTTAATATCTGTAGTGTTATCTTCAGCTTCTAATTTCTGAGTTTTTATATTCACATCGTAATTATTTATGCCCATCGAAATTTCAAAAAACTTGACCCAGCCAACGTTAAAATTGCTCCATCTAGACACCGTGCCTACAAAAGCCTTAAATACATTATTCTTATCAGACATTATATAATTATGCCCACCTAGCCTAATCAGGCTCTCAAAAATATTATCATTTAATTTGCCACTGACTTGCTCAAAAGTATTATTCTTCTTATTAATAGCACTGAAGTTTACACAACTTTCATTTAGATAAATAGAAGAATTTATCGTTGGAAACGTCAAACATTTTTCTAAAATAATCAAGTAGTCATTCACTATTGTTCTCATCGTTACCGAATCACACCATGATTTGTCATATTCAAATCTAAAATTGAATATGCCATTAATTTTTATAATGGTAATAACTAGATCATTCTGTAAATCTTCCGTAGAACCCAACTTTTCCTCAGTTAAATTATAGAGCTTGCCGTTCATTAAACCACCCTGGTATACAACTATCACATTGAAGAAAGGCATTTTTTTCATATTCCTTTCTGGTTTTATTTTTTCAATAATTTCATGCAATGGAAGCTGACTATGTAGACGTGTATTATTTATTGATGTTTGTGTTTTCAGAACGGATTCTTCAAAAGATAGCTCATCATTTATATACAGCTTAATGGGCAATAAATTAACACAATATCCTACATATGAATTTGCGCCTTTCCATGATCGATCTGAAAATGGGCAGCCAAAAATTATTTTGTTATGGTCAGATAATGAAGAAAAAATCTTGTGTAATGATGTTAATATTATCGAAAATTGGGTGCATCCTAACTTCTTTGATTGAAAAATTATTTTATCAGTAATTTTTTTGTTAGTTTTCATTTTTATAATACCAATTCCTTTTTTGATTTTATTTATATTTGGTTCGTAATAATAATATTCATTCATATTGTATTCGTTTTTCCAGAATTCAATATCTTTCAGATATTGATTTGTATTTTTGTAATCATTATATTTTATCAAAAATTCCTGCGGGTGAACTTCTCTCTTCGTACTTTCATTTAAGACGCCAAGAGTATTATTTTTTAGAAAATTCCAAAACTCGTTTAATAGAATACAAAAGGACCAATGATCAATAATTATATGATGTATATTAACAATCAGATAGGTTCTATTTACGCTATCTGTTACAATATAAAATTGCGCTAATGGGCCACTAACGATATTAAATTTTTCAGTTTTATAGATTTTGTAAAAACTTGGTGAAATTTTCTTTGATACTTTCCCTAGATCGACAACACTATTTTTCAAGGCAGAATCGTGAATTATTTGATAAATCCCATCCTCTTCAATATCAAATGTACTCCTAAGATTATGATGTTTCATGATTAATGCGTTTATACATTCAACTATTTCAGTATGCGACACTCTATTTTCGCACTTTATAGTATAAAATAAATTATAGCTTTTTCCATTAGGATTTCTAAGATACTCAAAAAGTATCGATTTTTGTAAGGGACAGATCTCAATTCTGTTATTATATTGCACCGTCATTTGAGACGTACATAAATCTATTTCTTTCAAGTAAGTAATGTGGTCAATAATTTCAGTTAATTTATCTGCTCTGAACATAAGGTTAATATCTAGGTCTATTTCTAGATCGGCATCAATAGCATTTTTTAAAGCCACCATCTGAAGGGACTCCAAACCAAATTGAGATACCCTAAGGTTGAGAATCTCATTTTTGGTAAGGTCAGCATTCCCTGTTAAAATTTTATATATATCACTTGATCTGACGTTATTTTCAGACTTGTCAGTAATGTAGCTATTTCTATATTGATATATTATATCTTTAACTTGGCCTTTCTCATATAAATCTTTTATTTTTCCTCTTTGGATTTTGCCGCTTGTTGTCCTAGACAATGTATTATGCTTCACAAGGATAATATTTCCTACATATAATGATAGATATTCAGATACAGCTTTCTTTATAGATAATGCAATTTTCTCTAATTCATTATTAACAATTCCGCGCGGCACTTCTACAGCTATCACTAGCTTCAAATCTTGATTATTCATATATGAAAATGCTGCGGCTAGCTGTTTAGATATTGCCCGATGACTGTTAATGGCAATATGCTCGATATCATTTGGATAATAGTTTCTTCCATTGATTATAATTAAATCTTTAAGTCTTCCACTAATGTAAAGCTCACCATCATCTATAAAACCTAAATCCCCTGTTCGCAAATAATATCTGCTCTTTTTACCATTAACAATTTTAGCCCTAAAAGTCTTGTTTGTAGCCCAAGGCTGCCTCCAGTAGCCCGCAGCGACTGAAGGGCCGCTAATCCAAATTTCGCCAATTGAATTATTTTCAACTTCTCTCTGAGACTTTGGATCCACAACCTTAATTTCATGACCATGAAATGATGATCCACAACTCATAATTGATTGAACATTTTTATCATTTGATCCTTTTATATAAGGTATTGCTCGATTATTTTCAAATTCAGACCGTAGAAATTTTTTTGCCCTCATCTTACTATTTTTTGTTAGCAAGGAAGATGTTGCTAAAAGGGTGTTTTCTGCTAACCCATAACAACTATGAATGGCTGAACCTCTGAATCCATATGGCTCAAAAGCTCTTGAAAAATCTCTTAGAGTGTTAAGCGATATTGGCTCAGCCCCACAAAAGACAATTTCAAGTGAAGAGAGGTCAATTTCTATATTTGGATTGTCTCGAATCTTTTTTACACATAGATCAAATGCAAAATTCGGTCCACCTGTAATTGTTGCTTTATGTTCAGATACTAATTCAAGCCAAGATAAAGGGTTACGAATAAAGGATAAGGGCGTCGTTAATACAATTGGAAATCCGCTAAATAGCGGGGCAAGAATTCCCCCAATTAATCCCATATCATGATAAGGGGGTAACCAAATTAAACCTTTACCAGAACCATCCATCTGAAATGCACTATATATTGCGTGAAGATTATCACTCAAATTTCTATGGGTTACCATTACCCCTTTTGGCTGGCTCGTTGAACCCGATGTATATTGCAAAAATGCTATTGTATCTGCATCGATATCAGACTTAACCCACTTATTCGGTTGAAAATTTATAGTATTAGTCGGCATCACTGATATATTATTATTCAATAGAGCTCTAGAACAAATTATATCTGCCAATTCAATATCCTTAGATTCACAAAGAAGGATGTGAGGTTCGGCATCAGATATAATACAGTTTAGTAAACTAATTGCATTGTCAGCTTTTATCGTGCTAGGTTTATAAACAGGAATAGCTACTATGCCTGCGTATAAGCATCCTAAAAAAGCTAAGATGTATTCTACGCCTGGATTGTAGATCAAGATGGCCCTTGATCCTGATTGATATGATTTTTGCAATTCAGCGGCTATCGATTTTGCCTCTGAAATGATTTCTTTATAGGTGTATGTTGTTATGCTGTCTTTAGTACCATCAATAAACGTAAGAATATCATTATGAATATGTGCACTCTTATTCTCTAGCATATCCAGCAGATTAGAAGAAGTCGCAACTCTTGAACTATTGGTAATCATGTAATTTAATCCCTAAATTTGCCAAGCCTATTATTCTAAGACTTGAAAATTTTCCATATAAGTAAAATTACCGATTCAAGAGGCCTCATTATCTGTTTATAACTGCAGTCTTTAACAAACTTCCAGGAGTTATTCATATGCAATCTAAACACATTCGGTCTACGGATCATTTACCTTATAACTACTATTCTCATGTTCATCGATTCATGAGAAATTTCCTCTCAGACTTCGGCACCGCTATTGGTAAATGTGATTTTCGAATTCCCTCCCAAGTGACTGCGTTGGAGCAACGATTTTTAAGTTTCCAGCAACTGCTTGATGGGCATGCAGCACATGAAGATAAAGCGTACCATCCAAAGCTTAAAGGTAAAGATGAAAATGTTTTAGCTGAAGCAGAAAAACAACATCAGAATTTAGACAATCAAGTTAAACTGTTAACCGAGATTTTTTATAGCGCCAAATCTTCACAGATAAATAACGAAAAATTAAAACACGGGTATGAATTTTTAATTAGATATAATGACTTTCTTGCGGATTATTTCAAGCATTTAAACTATGAAGAAATGGTTATAATGCCTACACTAAATCGATTTTATAGTCGTGAAGAAATTCGGCAGGTGACTTTCAATACATACAGTCACATGAGCCCGCAACAGTTTATTGATATGTTTACAAGAATGGATCCCTATCTTAATACGTATGAGAAGACTGTCTTCCTCATAGATTTGCAAGAATGTGAACCAGCTAAGTTTGATGAAGTACTACCATTAATAGCTCAAAAATTAAGCCCGGATGAAAAAGTGCTAGTCTTTAATGATTTAGGTATTGATCCAGACTGGGACCCGAAGCGAGTTAATGTATCTAATTATTCACCTTTGTTCAAATATTAAACATTGGAGGAGAGTTTTATGAAAAAACTAAGATATAATTTTTACTCGCATGTCCATAAATATGTAAGATTTGAGATGTTTGAGTTTTCAAAGCGTATTGCTATAATAGATTTTCGCGATAAATCTCAAGCACTTGATGCAAAAAATCAACTGGAAAGCTTCAAAATGCTGATTCAGGGGCATGCAGCTCATGAAGATAATACTGTTCATCAGTTATTTCGAGATGTCAATTCTTCCATCTGTGATACCGTTGAATTAGCACACAAGCAGCATAATTTAGAATTTGATAGATTGGGCTCTTTGATTTCAGAAATTTTGAACTCGGATTCGGATGATGATAGACATTTAACAGGTTATAAATTTTACTTACTTGTAAACAAATTTGTTGCAGATAGCCTGAATCATCTCGATGAGGAAGAGAAAATTTTAATGCAAGAATTACAGCGTCTTTATACTGATGATGAAATTCGCGCATTAACCTTTAAAACATACAATCATATGAAGCCTGATCAAATGCTCCATATGATCCGTACAATATTCCCCCATATAAATTCCTATGAACGAGAAGTTTTTATCCAGGATATTCATGAATCGTATCCTGATAAGCTCAATGTAATATGGCCCGACCTTTGGAATATTTTAATGTCTGAGGAACGTGAATATTATATGAAGAAATTGGGTCTGAATCCACCCAGTGAGTTTCATTCATCACTTCAACGACTTCACTATAAATGGGAAAAGCCAGAGGCTGGAGCTGCTTTAGCTGAAACATATCATCTTGAGAATACGGATGATCATCACACCCAAAAATTGGTATAAACTTTTTTAAGAAATTATCGGAGATATTTACATGCAAAATTCACTATCAAATGTTGTTCATATTAAAAGACCTCTCTACTCAGAAGATCTTTTACATCATTTAACACCAATCATGTTTGGTGCATCATCATTTCAATATTTACATGCCGGTTGCGAATTAGGCCTCTTTGAATTATTAAACAAAAAAGGTGGGCTCACAAAGGGTCAGATAGCTCAAATACTTAATTTACAAGATCGAGCTATTGATATTCTACTTCTAGGAACATCTGCCCTTAAACTCACAAAGATTGAGGAAGGTTTATATTCAAATACTTCTTTAATCAACGAAATCTTCGAAAAAGGCATATGGAAGATCTTTAAAGATGTTGTTGCTTTTGAACAATATATTGTTTATACAGCCCAAGTTGATTTTGCTGAATCACTTCGTAATAATACTAACATCGGACTGAAGCGTATACCGGGCGCGAATCGTGACCTATATCATAGATTATCGGAAAATCCCCAGCTAGAAAACGTATTTTATGAATATATGGAATCATGGACGTTACTGGTAAATCACCATCTTTTTGATAACTTTGATTTCTCTCATGTGAATCATGTTCTCGATGTTGGTGGGGGAACCGCTGTCAATGCTATTGCCCTTGCAAAACGATTTCCAAAAATACAGGTAACAGTCTTAGAAATCCCAGGTACAGGTCCTATTGCTCGCAGCAATATTGCTGCCGCCGGCTTATCTGAAAGAGTTCATGTTCACGAATGCGACATGTTTGCTGGAGAGTTTCCTAAAGGACATGATTGCGTATTATTTTCACACCAATTAGTTATTTGGACACCTGAAGAAAATCAGAAATTACTCAAAAAAGCTTATGATTCCTTACCAAACAACGGCAACGTAGTTATCTTTAGTTCAATTTCGAATGACGAAGGCGACGGACCACTAATGGCTGCACTTGATAGTGTCTATTTTGCTTGTTTACCAGCTGAAGGCGGAATGATTTATAACTGGTGTCAATATGATGAGTGGCTAACATCTAGCGGATTCTCACAGATTGCACATAAAAATTGTTATGGGTGGACACCGCATGGCTTGATTTCTGCTCAGAAATAAAAAAAGGGAGGCCAGGCAAATTTGCCTGGTCATCTATTCAAATTTATTTGAGATAAGTAGTAACTATGACATTCTCGTTATCAGGAAAATATATATTCAACGCATCTGAAAATCAGGAAAGGTTATGGTTTCTCCATTCTTATGATAAAAACGCGGGCGCGGCATACAATATAGCCGTTGCTTATCAAATAACAGGGGAAATCAATAGAATATATTTACAAAAGGCTTATAATTTAATATTAGAACGTCACGAAGCACTACGAACTGCTTTGATTCGTAAGAATGGAGAATTACAACAAGCCATTGAACCCTCTCTCAAACTCACACTAAATTATGAAGATATTAGTAGCAGAACTGATCACGAAGAAATTGATATAATTCTGAAAGATAAACTTCGCTCTAATGCAATTCGTTACTTTGAATTGTCTAAACCTGGATTAATTAGAGCTGTTTTATACAGGGTAAAATCCGATAAATATTGTTTATTATTAGCCGCACATCACTCCATATGCGATGGAAATTCCATTCAAATTATCAGCAATGAATTATTCAAAGCATATGACGACATATGCAACAATAAGCCTTTTTCTTTATCTCCTATAGAATATCAATATGCTGATTATGTCGAATGGTTTAAAAAATGGACGGGTTCAAAAGAGTATTCTAAAGACATTGATTACTGGAAAAATCTATTAGATGGGGAGACTTACCCTGCCACTATAAAAACTGTACCAACATCAATCGAAAAAAATCAATTTATTGGCAGTATTAAGAAATTTAAATTTACAAATGATCTTGGAATTAAAATTAAGAAATTTTGCAATAATTATTTAGTCACAAAATACTCATTTATGTTATCTCTTTACGCGTATCTTATTTATACATACAGCAAATCTAACGACTTCTTAATCGGTATCCCTGTCGAAAATCGTACATTACCCGAATTTGACTCTACAGTGGGCTATTTTGCTAATACACTAGTAATGCGCATAAAAATACAACCTGAATTGAGCATTTTAGAATTTATTAAATCAAACTCTTTACAAATCTCTCAAAATCTTAGCCACCAAAAAATCGAATTCTCTAAACTTGTCGATATTCTTAACCCTCCTGCATCCAATCAACCAGGCGATGTATTTAGAATGTTATTCGGATATCAGGAAATTCAATCTATCATCGAGTCAAAACACTGTCGAAAAATAACATCGGAGCACATAGACATAGGGCTATCTAAATTTGATTGTTCATTTTACATATTCGAAACTCAGGAAGATATTAGTTGTGTTGTCGAACACAATTCTGGTATTTCAGATAATCAAATTAATGATTTTTTTGAAAAGTATAGACACCTTGCCAAATACTTTCTTGATAATCCAAATAGCAAACTATCTGAAATTAATCTTGTGAAAATGGATAAACATTATCGTTTATCTGGGCCAAAAGCAAAAATACACAATATTTTAGAGTTGATATCCACATCTGCCTCACTAAATCCCAATAAAATTGCTATATTCTGTGAAGATAAAGCTATCACTTACAGAGAACTAGATTCATTATCTTCGGCTATAGCAAATGAATTATTAAATGAGAAGGGTCTCAAACAAGGCGACGTAGTTGGCATTTATTTGCCCCGCTCAATAAATTTAGTCCTAGCAATTATTGGATTAGCTAAAGCTGGTATAGTTTACGTCCCCTTCACTTGCAACATGCCTTTAGAAAGAAAGAAATATATGGCTAAAGATGCAAATTTAAAATATTTCATTTCGAGTTTTCAAATGAAAGGCATTCCTGAAAATATTCAACTCCTCGATATTGAGCATTTAAAATCATGCTCGAGACCTTTCAAAACTATAAATATTGACGATAAATCACTTGGTTATATTAACTACACGTCTGGCACAACAGGATCGCCAAAAGGTGTTCTTGTTAAGTGGTTAGGCATTAATAACTTATTAAGCCATTTCATCAATGAAAAAATCATCAACGAAAATGACAAGTTTTTAGCTGTCTCTTCTGTAGCCTTCGATATATCAGTGTTAGAATTATTATTGCCACTTGCTTGCGGGGCTTATCTCCATATAGCGACAGAAGAGGAGGTTAAAGATAATCAAAGAATTATTCAATTAATTAAAGATAATTACATAACCATGATGCAAGCCACGCCCTCCTTCTGGGGAATGCTATTTGAGAGAGACTGGGCACCCATGAATGGTTTTAAGTCCTTGGTAGGAGGAGAACCTTTCCCTTTATCTATGCAGGAAAGATTCTTTGATAACCACTCAAAAGTATTTAACCTTTATGGCCCAACAGAAACTACTATTTGGTCATCCATTAAAGAGATAACTATGAATAATAACATTACTATAGGAACTCCAGTGCAGAATACTGTCATTTATATAGCTAATGATTATCTGACACCATTACCTCAGTATAGCCTTGGCGAAATTGTTATTGAAGGTGCAGGAGTTTCATCAGGATACAACAACAACAGGGAACTCACGGACTCCAAATTCTTTTGTGAAAGGTCGTATAAAACCGGCGATCTTGGTAGGATCATTAATGGCGAGGTGCATTATGAAGGTCGCTCTGATAACCAAATCAAACTTAGAGGCTATAGAATTGAACTATCTGAGATAGAATCAATAATTACTCGTCATCCCCGAGTTTCTCGTGCAATAGCTTTGTTAAAAAATGACAAAAAAGATGCTAGAAAAATAATTGCATTTGTTAAAACAAAAGACACCAAAGATAATGAAGGAATTGTAGAAGAAATAAAGAATTTTTGCTTAGACTATTTGGTTGATTACGAAAAACCATCTGATATTATCATTGTGGAAAATATACCGAGTAATATCAATGGTAAAATCGACTCCAAAAAACTCTTTGAACTATATGACACAATCGCATTTAATACCAACATTATTCTTTCATCAACTCAAACTGAGCTCAAGGTGGAAGCGATCTGGCAATCTATACTTGAATACAAATCTTCCATAGATATTCATATTAATTTTTTTGACCTCGGTGGTAACTCGTTATTAATAGCCAAGTTAGTTGAAACGATAAATCGTGAATTCAAAATTTCAATCGGAATGAGACTAGCATTTACTAACCCAACCATAGAATCTTTGTCGAAAAACATAGATAAAATTTTATCGGAACAGTCTGTGTTAACGCAAAAAAACGATTTACCTTCACTTAATATAGAGGATTTAATCCATGAAATCGCCTAACATGCCAGATAACATCGCTAATACAGTTGACCTACTACGGAAGGGTAAATCCAATTTGACATCACTACAGCAAAGACAATATTTTTTGTCAAAACTATCGAGTGATTATCGTTGCAGCTATATTGAAACTTTGCAGATCAACGGCGAGTGTGATCTTGACGAGCTTCAACAGGCTCTCGTCGACTTCACCAGAACTGTTCCCATTCTGAACTCTCAATATAAGGATTTCGAAGGAAATCCATATATGTTTCACAATAATGTGAATGATGCTAATATCATAATCTTAGATGAGAAATCATTTCCGGAAATATCACCAAACAATAGACTACAAAAATCCCTTTATTTAGAAAATCAGTATCGCTTTGATCTAGAAAATTCCTGTCTTTACCGAATATTAATATTGACCGATAAAAACAAACCAATATATATCATATTAAATTTCTCGAAACTAATTTTCGATAGAATGAGTGTTTTAAGTATATGCGAAGGAATCTCTAATTTGTACACATCATATTCAAACTACTTAAATAAATTCGATTTTAAAAAATCCTTAAACAGTATTGAGAGGGAATGGGCTAACTCAGCTGAAGCTCTAAAAGCAAAAAAATACT
>CAYUMZ010000008.1:0-18286 GCA_964446105.1 uncultured Gammaproteobacteria bacterium
CTATAATCGTTATATATTGATTATTAAATGTCGCAAGAGTTTCATAGAGCGGATATTCGTTTGCTTTCAATTCAGGCGCAGAATAGTCTTCACTAGAAACTATTTGAGTTTTCACAACAAGTGGAGATTTCTTTTTAGGTGGTCTAGATACTTGCGGGGAAGCTATTACTAAAGGAGAACCAAATAAACCGGAACTGAGATTATGAGATAGAGGTTTACCAAGTATTGATGCAGAACCTTCAATTTCAATATTAACCCGCGGTGAAACTCTTGGTGACTTATCTCGAACAGGAGAGGGTGAGTGCCCACGAGAATATTTTTCAACAAAAGATTCTAGTAAGCCAGGACTTTCAGGGTCACCAATATCCGATGCAGAATGTTTTTTTTCTTTTTTGCTAGCTTTAAAGTGATCTTTTACTTCTACATCATGATCTTGTTCTTGTTCTTCTACTGGACCAAATCCACCATTTATGGGTTGGCTAAATTTGTTCGATTCCATAGTTACAATTGAATTTTTCTCTATTGGATTTTCTGTGGCTTCGAGTTCATCTGATAGATTTCTAACGGAGCGATTTCTTTTTCCCTCAAATTCTGCAAACGAGGGTTTTACGGGTGATGCCCATTTCACATGTACATGAGGAGAACTTCCACATGGAGATTCGCATTGTTCTGAATCACAACCTCTCTTTTTGGGGGGAGGCGTTTTTACGCCTTTTAGTCTAGCTCGTGGACCTATATGATCCGCTAAGCTATTCTTTTTCTTCCGACTAAAAAGTCTATTCGATATATCAGAAGTGCCGCTACGAGTTTGATTAATGAGTTCGTTGACAGTACTAGTGAAAGAATCTTTGGACGGTTTTTGCTCTTGCTCAGAATTTTTGGGGTTCTCTTTCTGCTTTTTCTTAGCTGACTCTAGAATACGCTGGAGTTCATCTACACAGCTATCTAAGTTGGACTCGTAATCATCATCTAATACAGCATCAGTTGGTTTATGCATCTATAAATCTCTTTTGTTAAAAATTAATGTAGGTTTTCTTGGAAACAAGCTTAATATCATGGAAATAAAAAGTCAAACATTCAAATTAGCAACATTAAATTCTTTTCAATATAATAAACCGATTATTTATTACAAATAAATATAATTTGGTATCTGTTATTACGCTTCCCTTGATTTTTCTCTTTGCCATCGATACCATACCTATTTGTTATATGATACAAAAGGAATGTGTTATGAAGAAAATAGGAACAAAAGATCGTGAGGTCGTACCTCAAACGCCCTCCAGCCCAACGAAAACTTTAATAGCTATTGCGCAGCAACGCGGTGCCATGCTTGAACGTCGATATAATGATGCAGTGGGTATTGAGCAAGATCTCGCGGAATGGAAACAAAATCATACAGGAGGGGTTAGCGCGGGCCTCAAATAAAGAATTATGTTGCTTGTCCAACCTCTGTTTTCCGCTAAAACCATTCAAAGAAAGCTTAATTATGTTAGTATTAGCATTCCATAGTAAAAAGAGATAGATTGATAATGGCTCGTACTAATCAGGCAATTGAAAATGAAATTTTAAAAGCATTATTGTTGATCGTTGCACTTCGTCGATCTGAAGGTGAGCTCGACATTGATCAAAATGTCGTTACACAAGAATTAAAAGACGTTCATCATACCGAAAGTGATCGTCGTGGTGAGACTCAAGAGAGCGCCGGGCAAGAATTGGTACCTCTAGATCTGCTTCAATTAGTGCTTAAGCCGGATTTGCCTGCCGATGTGCTGGAGTTGATCGCAAAACTTCTCAATAATGATCCAGCAGCACGCCAGGCTTTAGTGAAAGTTTTAACCTCTAATATGACATCCTTGAGAGTTAGAAGTGCCCTTACGGCAGTTTTGACTCGATGCGCTGAGCACGGATACACGAACGCCCTCGATGTATTGGAAGAAGCATTGACGAAAGTCAATATGCCAGAGATTCGTCAGCAATTAACAAAGAGTGTGAACTCAACAAGTCGATACGTTGCTGATACTTTAAGAGTAAACCCAACACCACTGCCAACCCCAAGCCCCTTTAAAAAGTGGCTTTAGCCCCAATATAGTTTTCAATAGTCTGAAGATAGACTATAATGTCGTTTTGACTACCGTTATATTTGAAAGAGTGACCGCCAATGAATATGGTTCGAACATTGATGTTGTGGGCAGTGATAGCCCTAATTATGGTAGTGGTATTCAACAATATGAATCCACCTCATACCGCAAATGATAAGATTTCTTATTCTCAATTTTTAAATGCGGTCAATAAAGGCCAAGTTGCGAAAGTAACTATTACCGATGATCGCACGATTAATGGTTCTTATACCGATCACAAAACGTTTAATACCTATATGCCTGTAATTGAAGATCAAACACTTCTAACAGAGCTTGTGAAAAAAGGTGTTGAAGTAAATGGTAAGGCGCCTGCAGAGCGTGGTCTTTTTATGCAGTTATTCGTGAGTCTTTTTCCAACCGTTCTATTAATTCTTTTCTTGGTCTATATCATGCGACAAATGCAAGGCGGCGGTGGTAAAGGTGGCCCTATGGCATTTGGACGTAGTCGCGCGAGAATGTTAACGGAAGATCAAGTTAAAGTGACTTTTGCCGATGTTGCTGGTGTGGAAGAAGCGAAAGAAGAAGTTAAAGAATTAGTTGATTTTTTAAAAGACCCAGGAAAATTTCAAAAACTCGGCGGAAAAATTCCTTGTGGTGTTTTGTTAGTGGGATCACCGGGTACAGGTAAAACTTTACTGGCAAAAGCAGTAGCGGGTGAAGCGGGTGTTCCATTCTTTACCATTTCGGGTTCTGATTTCGTAGAAATGTTTGTGGGTGTGGGTGCATCGCGAGTACGCGATATGTTTGATCAAGCAAAAAAACATGCACCATGCATTATTTTTATCGATGAAATTGATGCTGTTGGACGCCATCGTGGTGCTGGTTTGGGTGGTGGCCATGATGAACGCGAACAAACCTTAAACCAATTATTGGTTGAAATGGATGGTTTCGAAGGTAAAGAAGGTGTGATTGTTATCGCAGCGACAAACCGTCCTGATGTTTTGGATCCTGCATTATTACGTCCTGGTCGTTTTGACCGACAAGTGGTAGTGACTTTACCGGATATTCGGGGTCGTGAACAAATATTAAAAGTGCACATGAGAAAAGTTCCGCTGAATGATGACGCTAATGCAACAAAAATTGCTCGAGGTACGCCAGGATTTTCAGGCGCTGATTTAGCGAATTTAGTCAATGAAGCGGCATTATTTGCAGCTCGATCGAATAAACGAAAAGTAGGGCAACATGAATTTGAATTAGCTAAAGATAAAATCATGATGGGTGCTGAACGTCGTTCCATGGTAATGAACGATGAAGAGAAAAAACTAACGGCATATCATGAAGCTGGGCATGCTATTGTGGGATTATTAGTGGAACAACATGATCCTGTTTATAAAGTCACCATTATTCCGCGCGGTCGAGCTTTAGGTGTTACGATGTTTTTACCTGAACAAGATCGTTATAGTTATTCAAAACAACGACTGGAGTCTCAAATTGCAGGATTATTTGGAGGACGGATCGCTGAAGGATTAATATTTGGAGAGAAAAATATTACCACAGGTGCTTCAAATGATATTGAAAAAGCGACAGAAATAGCCAGAAGTATGGTCACTAAATGGGGATTATCAGATAATTTAGGGCCGCTCACCTATGGCGAAGAGGAAGGCGAAGTCTTTTTAGGACGTGAAATGTCGCGCCGTAAAGGTGTTTCAGATACGACTGCGCATGCCATTGATTCAGAAATTAGAATTATCATCGATCGGAATTATCAATTAGCCGAAAAATTACTCAACGACAATATTGATAAATTACATATGATGGCTGATGCATTAATTAAATTTGAAACAATTGGCGAACAACAAATTCAAGATATAATGGCAGGTCGCGAAGCAAGACCACCTGCAGATTGGAGTGAGACGGATTTTACTGCACCTACTCAACCTTCTTCTCCGGTAGAAAAGGAGTCAGGTTTTTTAGATTCAACGTCGGAAGTACGTTCAGATAGTAATCCTGAAGCTGCTTCGAGTTAGGTAAGGAAGTAAAATGACGGCGTTCATGGGAATAGTGAATATCACTCGAGATTCTTATTCAGATGGTGGACATTTTTTTAGTCCTGAAAATGCAATTGCACATGCCGTGTCATTATACGAATCCGGTGCTGCTGTGATAGACTTAGGACCTTCTTCAAGTCATCCCGGTGCACCAGTTGTTCCCCCAGAAACTGAAATTGAATATCTCGAGCCAGTGATTGAGGCATTATTATCGAAAAAAATACCAATCGCTGTAGATTCATTTCATCCTGAGACACAACATTATGCTATTTCGAAAGGTGTTCAGATAATAAATGATGTTCACGGTTTTCCTCACCCTTATTTTTACCCCGAATTAGCGGCTAGTACCTGTAGTTTAGTGGTCATGCATAATATTCACGGGGATAAACCAGCGGAAAGAATTGTGACTGATCATAGATCGATCATGACAAAGATTTTTAATTTTTTTGATCAACGAGTCAATGCGTTGGTAAATGCAGGTATTGCAATAGAACGCTTAATTCTAGATCCAGGAATGGGCTATTTTTTGAGTTCTGAACCAGAAGCATCTTTGGTAGTTTTACAAAATATTCAAACATTAAAAAAACAATTTAATTTGCCCGTTTTAGTGTCTGTGTCTCGAAAATCTTTTATTCAAAGAATCACTGAGCAATCACCAATAATGACAGCCGCGGGTACTCTTAGTACAGAATTATTTGCTGCTGCTCAGGGTGTTGACTGGATCCGAACGCATGATGTACGGGCATTACGTGATGGCCTTGCTATGCAAAATCGCTTAAAAAACCCTGTTTTACAAAAAGAACTAGAATTAATTTAGAGGAAAATATGGCAATACAACATTATTTTGGAACCGATGGAATACGCGGAAAAGTAGGTGATTCACTCATTAATCCCATGTTCGTTATCAAATTAGGTTGGGCCATAGGAAAAATATTAGGTAAAGAATCCCGTGGAAAAGTACTGATTGGAAAAGATACTCGAATTTCGGGTTATATGTTGGAATCTGCATTAGAAGCAGGATTGTCTGCAGCTGGAATGGATATTCATTTATTGGGCCCAATGCCGACACCCGCGATTGCTTATTTGACACGTACATTGAGGGCTTGTGCAGGGATTGTTATAAGTGCTTCACACAATGGCTATGAAGATAATGGGTTGAAATTCTTTTCTCCCGACGGATACAAATTACCGGATGATATACAATCTGAAATTGAAGCTCAAATTGAAAAGCCCATGCAAACGATTGAATCAGTAAAATTGGGTAAGGCTGTGCGCGTAGTCGATGCAGCGGGACGATATATTGAATTTTGCAAAAGTACAGTTCCTTCACGTGTGAATTTTAATGGATTAAAAATTGTCGTGGATTGCGCTAACGGTGCAACCTATCATGTGGCACCTGCTGTATTTAGAGAATTAGGTGCTGAAGTTGTAGAAATTTCGACGAGTCCAGATGGATTAAATATTAATGCTCAATGTGGCTCTACGTATCCAACCGTATTGCAACAAGCTGTACTCAAAACGGGCGCGAACTTGGGTATTGCATTTGATGGTGATGGCGATCGCGTCATCATGGTGGATGAAAAAGGTGAAATTGTTGATGGTGATCAATTATTATTTATTATCGGGCGGCATCTTCAAGGAATCAATAAATTACAGGGTGGAATTGTTGGTACATCAATGACAAATTTAGGCTTTGAAGAAGGTTTGGCCGCATTAAATATCCCTTTTGAAAGAGCACCAGTCGGCGATCGTCACGTGATGTCTTTGCTAAAACAAAAAAATTGGCAGTTGGGCGGAGAATCATCGGGCCATATTGTTCATCTTGCTTTATCAACAACAGGTGACGGAATTATCTCTGCGCTACAAGTGTTGTGTGCCATTATTGAATCTGGCCGTAGTTTAACGGACTTAAAAGGTGGAATGCTTAAATACCCACAGGTTTTATTAAATATACCCACCCCCGAATCGTTTGATTTAAATAATACATTACTTCAAGATGCTTTACGTCACACCGAAAATCAATTAGGCAATAATGGGCGTGTATTATTACGAGCATCAGGAACAGAACCAGTTATTCGGGTGATGGTTGAGGGGCGTAATCCAGATCAAGTCCAACAATTAGCGCAAATTCTTGCGAGAACAATTTCTGATCAATAGATTCCATTAGTTTTTCTCAATATATTCAGAACATTTGAAGGGTAAAAAGAAAATCCAGAGATTCTGGTTCCTCGGTCTTGAGAGGCCCGCAATCCGGTTCAAAGACTTTGGGCTCGAAAGCGGATAATCTCTCTTCTGTTGAGCTGAGAAAATCGAACATTTTCTGCTCAAATACTTTTAATTTGGTGGGGGTTCTAAAAAAAGTAAACGATTTTTGTTTATTTACCCGCTGTCGAAATTCTATCAATAAGGTGTCGAATGTTTTCTTTGTATCATCCGATGAAGGAAGTATACGTCTGTTTGCAAAATAATCGTTAAGCAAAGTCAATATAGTGAAATAAGATTGAGTATTACTAATCACATAATAGTGTGGGCTAATTGACCCGGGTCGATTTTCTAATGCGGCACTATCCCGTGGTGCAATCCTACAGTCCCTTTTAAAAATGTTTGAAAAGCACTTCTCTAATTCACCCCAATGTTGACTGGTTGCAGATTCCATGTGTTCTAGCATACACATGATACTTAAATGCCTAATATAAGATGTTCCACACTGTTGTATAAATTTGTCAATAAAGTTTGAAGTGCAGTGATTTCTGTAGGCCCATATTTGCAGTAACGGATCATAATGCCTTATTTTATAATTTGGATCCTGTGCGATTAAATCTAGAAAATAAGATAAGCTATCTTCATTAGACGTAAACAGCGTCGTTTCTAGATTATAGCGATCGATTTTAATTGGATAATGGGCCGTCAGGGATCGTATATTATAATTTTTAGAATCACGAATCACATAACTGATCAATCTATCTTTGATATCATTGCTGTTACGTGGATTATCTAAAATATTAAAAATAGTTTCGTGATCGTCGTTTTTGGAGATATCACTAAATAGAGCGTTATAAGGGTCGTCATAACTCCAGTCAGATTTTTTACGTGAAGTAAATTTTATAGCGACTCCTAGTTTTATGAAAAATACCATCGTAGGTAACGTGCAATCATACTGTTTATTACTTAAAGCGTTATCTAGCTTTTCTTTACATAAATCTTTTCCGTAACGTTGAAAAGTTATTTCAACAAATCTTCTCACATAGGTAAAATTTTCTTCATGAGAAATGCCTATCAATTTGGTAAATAGTTCATCAAGATTATCTTCAGTTAGACGAATAATGAATTGAAGTAATTCTTCATAAATTAATATGCCTTCAAAATCAATAACCAATTCTAATATTTGAGCGGGGGGTATGGTTTCTGGGAAAATAATTGATCCCTTATCCCACCAGCTATGAACAGCAGATAGGTAATGTTTATTTTCTACGACTGACGTTGCAGCACTTCTTAAAAATTCTTTCAAGCGAAGTATAAACAGCGCGAAACCGCCATCTCTAGTGGCTTCTATGAGGGTTTCATGGAGAGATGCCTCACTTAGAGGCTGATTTACACTCAGTTTATCCGATAGAGCATCATTGATAATCGTGATTGCTGAATGATTTTTACGTGCGATTGCAAAATATCTCGCATAAAATATCCTAGAATAAAAACCTTCAGGACAGCTTTTCTCATGTTCTATCAATTGTGGCAACAGATCACCGTAATCATGTGTCACTGCATAGTACATCGTTGACACTAATTCAAACTTAGGGACTGACTTACGCCACAGAGCTTTAGCGCCAGAATTTATTAGTGGCTCTACTAATGTTCTTTGCTGATTCTTTAAAGCCATTAATAGTGCATAACCATAATGAGCTTTATCCTCAGAGTCTGCCTCAGTTTGAGCAAGTATCGATACTGTAACCCAATCCTGAATGTCAGCTGCCATCATTATTGGAGTATAACCATCTACCTTGAAGGTCTTATCTGCACCTTGTTTTAGCAAGAATTTTATTTCAGCTGGGCTCTTTTTCTCTTTACAACCCGCAGCATCGTACAATAATTTTCCTAGAAATGCTCTACAATCTGATGGGTATTCTTTTACGCATATTTTTCTTATTGTCCATGTGTAAATGGTTGCATTTTGATCTACTAAATCTCTCAGCCCAATAAATTCAAGCTGTCTTGGGTTTCCATGAAATTGCAGATAAGTCAATAATGAAGAATAGCTACCGAATGTGTTACTATATCTAATGGGTAATTTCTCTTTATCTGATGTTGTACGGTCGATCAGCTTCTTTGCTAGATCGAATTCTTCAACTAATACTAAATTACCGATAATGGGATCATTTTTTATTATCATCTTACGTCGAAGTAGGTCATCAAATACGGCGTTTATAAGTGAATTATCCGATGAATTATCAACAGGTCTTAATAGTCGGCTTAGCATGCGGGTGCAGCCATTCGAAATCATCTCAAGCGCGAGAGGTTTACCTGATGGGGTTGATTCATCGAGAAGTATTTGTGGAGTTATGGTCGGTAAACCGAGTAGAAATTCATAATCGTTATTTTTAAATTTTTGTGACCGAAAACGTGGACTATTATAAATTCTTTGAGCTGATATTTTATCAGCAGCTCTTATTTTATCAGTATAGAATCGTAGGCTGGGTCGGTAACTTAAAAGATTACCTGGAAGATATGATGTTGTGGGTAGATAATAGACGATAGGAATTCGAAATTCTGGATTAAAGGATAAACCATTTGCTTTGGCATACAATCGATATTCTTCCAGCAATTCTCGAGAGAAATACTCTGCGAGTAATCGAGTTTCTAGAGTATCTGAACAAATTACGATTAAGCTTCTATACGGATTAAATCGTAAGCGTGCAAGGACTTCATTGGTACCTTTGTCTGAGCCTCTTACTGCTAAATTGTGTTGTTTAAATTCTTCAAACTTTGAAGGTGGGTAAAAGCGAGAGGGGTATGTAGTATTATTTTTTTTGGCATTCTCAGCATAAAGTGGATCATTAAATTCAAATGGACGACAGTAGGTCCCTGAATCTTTTATTAATAAACGGCTTATTAATGCATCATTCACATGGGTTAACAAGCCATATAATTTATGATTTCTTGCTTTAAAAAAACCAAAGGCTTCTGCTAATAATTTTTCATCAAGAAAAGTATTTGATTGAATCTGTGAATATTCTTTCTTTTGATCCGGTGTGAATTGTGGTTTTTTTTCTATTCTTTCAACAATGTCGCCTTCAGATGTGATCACATATTTTCGACGTTCATTAGGTCGTAAATTATTGTAACGACGTCCTTTTTTCCCAGGAATTAATCCTAGTTTAAATTGGTGAGTAAAATCATAGTGATCAGCCCTCAACGTTTTCATTAGGTATTGATCAGAGAGGAATCCCCATTGAAGCTCACCCTTTTCTTGCATTAAATTGATTTGTAAACAATAAAATTGCTCGTTGGTCAAAATCACAGTGGTATTAATAAGCTGTGGATATTCTAGCCCTGTAAGTGGGAGACACTTTTGCAGTTTTTTGTAAAACTCGTCCGCTTCCTGAGGTTGTGTGAATTCTACTTCAAACAAGCAGGGTGATACAGACTGCTCAGGAGGAATTTCTAAGCATTCATCAACTGATGCATGGATTTTAATCGACTCTTTTTTTTGAGGCTTTTCGTCAGTGTGCCCGTTCTGCATAATTCTGGCTCATATCTTTCTAGGAGAGGAAAGTGTTTTATATCATATTTCAATATATATATCAACCTAAAGCCTAGGCCCTAATCGCTTTCAGTAAACTATACAAACCAATATCCCCGTTAAGAATCTCTTAATAAATTATGAGTATAAAGGGTAGTTTGTGGCCAAAATTGGGCACACTAGCGATAGAACGGGCGATTTTCCTACAAAATGTTGAGATATTGGCCTGTTTGTGTTAAATTAATAGCATTTTCAAGGGTTTACCTTATTTGGGGGAGATAAAATGCAGGCTAAAGAACCAGTTAAAGAGTATATCAATCGGGCTGTTGCTCATGACAAGTTGCAGGCAGCCGTTGTTAAAGCAAGAAATACTTTGGAAAAACTCGTTTCGTTAGAATCTTTGCAGAAAGAAAAAAAACTATCAGAGGCTAATGATTTAGTTTTGAAATTATATAATGAACTCTTTGACTTTGAAGATGTACTTGAATCTATTGGGGAGAGCACCATACTCTCATTGAAGATTAACGATTGTTCTTTGCCTGCAACAGGCAAATTTAAAAGCCTTAACACTGTGTTTGCACAGGTCCATAAGCTAAGAACTGATCAAACTGGATATATTACTAAAGATTATTCGACTTATCCAATTCATTTGGAGACAAAGAAAATATTTGAAGATATGCTGTCACATTTGGATAAAAAAGTGAAGGAATTAGAAAAAGTACAGGAACAAGTTACAAATGCACTTAATAATTCGTTCCGAGACCCATCTCAACTTATGGTTTGTGATTTACAAGCCAATATCTATATATCGCCTGCTGTAGAGGAAGGTGAAGAGTTTAAATTTTTAACAGAACGGGTTTGTCAAAAAACAAGAAAAAACCATCATTTGTTTGATTTCAATTCGTTACAGTATGCAGCTCATATGGGATACGTAAACGGTGTTGATGTGATGTGTAGCAAGCTTGCGAAAGAAGATCCTAAATTACTTCACTTAACGGGTGAGTATGGTGTATTAGCATTAAGCAGAGCTTCAAAATGTGAAGATCGAGTTATTCCACTTTTATGTCAACACTTCCCACATGAGATTTCAAATTTGCTCTTGGACGCAATTCAGAGTGATGACTATGTCAGTGTGAAAACAATTCTAAGTGCTGCCGCGATTAATTCTGAACTGAATGTGCCAGAATTGCTTTCTACATTATTCCCCTCATCTCATGGGCGTTTTGATGCTGCAAGAATGTTACCACTAGCTCAAGCTGTTGCAGAGGATGTTGATCTCGCAAAAAATCCTGAAAAGATTCGAGAGCAGATCGCAAAGATTCGGGAATTTGGTGATGATCATGATGGTTTGAATATTCTTATGGCTATAGAATTATTAAAATGGTCAGCGTATAGTGGAAAAATATCTCAGCTCAATAATAAACAAGAAAGCCTATTACATTTATTTTGTCAGAAAGGCCATGATTTACCTGTGGTGGTCGAGACTTTTTCCAAGTTAACTCAAAATTCGCCGAATCTCGCTAATATGATTGATGATTTAGGCAATTTGCCCCTGCATTATGCAGTTCAAAATAATATGGCTAAGTCAGTAGGTGCTTTGTTGTTAAGTACGGCAGATATTAATACTCGTAATAAGGAAGGCAAGACACCATTGCATATCGCGGCAGAAATCGGAAATCCGGATATTATTAATAGGCTATTCTTTAAAGGAGCAGATCCTTTTGCAACAGATAATAACGGTAAAACACCTTTTGACATTATTAATGAAAAGAAAGCAGAATTAATACAAAAAAATTACCGAGATAAAGACCAGGTTTTAGCGGACTTAACAATCTACAAAGGTATGAAAGATGATGGAGATAAAGATAAGGCTAAAGGTTTACTGAGCATATTAAAAGATGCTTTGCTCGAATATAATAAATTAATATCAGCAGAACGTTCAAATCATGAAAAAACTAAAATTACTGAACTTACGGCTCGAATTAATCAACTAAAACAATCGATACAACAGGTATTCGCTCGTAATAAACCTGGACAAATGATGCTTGCTGATCTCGTTGGTTTATCGAATCTTAAAGCCAACCGTTTAGGAGTTCAGAAACAACTAGATAAAAAACTAACAGATTTAGAAAATTCAGCAAAGCTCTTAGAAAATTATACTCGACCATTCGAGGAAAAAGAAAATATTCCCCCCGCCGCCACTACAAAACGAGAGATTAAATATACGGTTTTCAAAGGAGGTGGTCCTAAAGGAACTGCGTCTGTTGGTGGATTAATCAAAGCCCTTAAAGATAACTTTGTGGTTCCTGAAAAACAGATAGGAACAGCAGGTACTTCGGCAGGTGGAATATTGGCATTATTATGGGCAGTGAAAAATTCACCTGAGCAATTGGATAGAAAGACCTTTAATTTGGACTATATGAGTTTCCTTGATGATGTCGATAGAACGCATACTGAAAATGTCATGGGCTACGGAGATGAAATTAAAGCGATATTCAACGGAACAGCTTCTACAATTAGTAAATTAATGACGCTCCGAAATTTACCTTACTTATTCGAGGAGTTAGGTAAGCATCGTTCTGGATTATTTAAAGGGGAAGTCTACGAAAATTGGATTATCGATCAAATACTCGAAAAAGTTCGTGGTACTCAAGTTCTCAATCGAATCAATGTCGAGCTGACTGAGCAAGAGAAAATAGAGTATGACAAGCTTAAAGATGCCGCAAAGCAGGAAGAGTATATACTTCGTAAAAAGGTGGCGTTATTAACTTTCCAAGATTTTAAAGATTTCCCTGATTTATTTTTACAATTTAAATGTTTTGGTACTAATATTGCGACTCAGCGTGGTGAGGAATATTCGGTTGAGAAAACACCTAATGCTACAATTTTAAGTGCTGTAAGAATTACGATGTCTCTTCCCGTTGTTTTTCAACCCGCTTTTCTTAAAGAGCGACGATTAGTTCGTGAAGAAGGTGGTAAGAAATATTATCAGGCAGTGAAAGTTGATGATAATCCGCGTATTGATGGTGGATTATTTGATAATTTCCCTGTGAGTGCATTTGACGTAGATCCTAAAACAGGCGTAGAGCTGTATAATCCGCATACTCTAGGGTTTTG
Organism: uncultured Gammaproteobacteria bacterium; assembly: GCA_964446105.1. GTDB lineage: Bacteria > Pseudomonadota > Gammaproteobacteria > JAIEPX01 > JAIEPX01 > JAIEPX01. Next base: position 12,981 of record CAYUMZ010000008.1, read on the forward strand.
CTTGGTTCCTCCGCATCAGTTTACAGAATTTGCTTGCGATGGTCCTACACAACATGCGTGTGTTGATGATAAATCATTTTTAGACTATTTGTTTAAGATGGTTTTTGCCGTGATGTGGGGGCAGCAAGATTATTATCACGATCGTGGATTAGATCATGAGCGTACTGTCTATGTTTCGACATTAGATGTGGGTACGCTCGATTTTAATATCTCTGATCGAAAGAAACAGGATCTTGTTGACAGTGGTGGTGTGGTAGGAATGCTGGATTACGAAGGAGCTCATGGGCACACACTCGAACCCACTTCATTATCAGATAGAATTAGAAAACGATTAATTAAGAACGGCGTTTTCAAAGAATTTACGCATCATCAACATGTGCATTCTCGATTTGAACCTGGGCATTTATTTCACCCCATAGAGATTCTGAAGCTTTACGCGAAGGCCGATGAAAAAGATTTGCCAACTTTATCGAAATTGGTAAATCCTAATACACGCGATGCGAATGGTATTACTGCACTGCATATTGCTCAGGCATTGGGTTTAAAAGAAACTTATACTCGACTTGTCAAGTATCAGGCAAATGAAAAAGCTGTTACAAAACAAGGGGTGGTTGCATCGAAAGCGACATGGGATGAAATTAAAGATTTGGTTAATAAGCATTTTAATCAGCCAGTCTCATACAAGTTACCCGGATATTTATTTGATACAGACGGAAAACCAAAGTTTAACGAAAAAGAGTTTGTTGATTCCAAGAAATTAAAATTGAGGATTGAAGTGCATGAAAAAGAACAAGCTCTGGGCTCTGCAAAGATTCAGCATCAAGAAGATAAGAAAACACTGAGTGCTATACATGAAACTGCAATAAGTGAGTTAAAAATTCAAAAAGACACAGAATTGCAAAATCTTATAGAAAGAGAAAGGCAGGCAAGAGAAACGCTTGAGCGAGAAAAAGATGCAGTCATTGCACAGAAAGAAACAGCATTGGCTGAATTGCGTGCTCAACACGAGAGAGAATTGGAAGCTCTTAGAGAAAGAGAAAGTCAGGCAAGAGAAGCGCTTGAGCGAGAAAAAGACGCTGTCATTGCACAGAAAGATACAGCATTGGCTGAATCGAATGCTCAACAAGATCCAAAGAAGATGACACTGTCTTTATTTAGGAGGTATATAGAGTCAAAAATAATGACAAAATTAATTACTGTTGCTAACTCTGAAGAAGACCCAGCGCTCAAGAATTCGCTGAACCAGTTAAGGGAAGAGATTGGTAATAAACTAAATACACACCCTGATCTTGAAGGAAAAGCAAGAATTGATGCGATCAAAACTGATCTGGTTGATTTATTAAATAATATCATTGATGGTGACGATGAGCGATTTGAACCTTTGACAAATCAGGCTTGGTACATGACCCTGCTAAAGGGATTTATCGGATTGATCGGTAGTTTTGCAATTATACCTTTATTTTTCGAAGGCTATCGTAATACCTTTTTCAATGGTGGTTATGCAAACGATTTATCCTATTTACGAGCTGATGTTGAATATTTTGAACAACAAGTTGTTCCTACTGTAGCCGTTTAAGGATAGACGGGGTCAGATCTGGCCCCTTCCTTTTCTGTGGTGTACCCAGTAATTAATCAGCTCTACAAATAAGGCGTAGCAAATTGCAAAGTAAACGTACGCTCTTGGAAGATGATAGTGAAAACCGTCAGCAATCAAGAGCGTTCCTATTAATAAGATAAAGCTCAAGGCTAAAATTTTGAGTGATGGTCGGTGTTCAATAAATCGGCTTAAGGGCTCGCTGGCAAAAATCATGGAAAAAATAGCGATAGTAATTGCAACAGACATGATCCAAAATTGCGACGTCATTCCGACAGCTGTGAATACACTATCTATAGAGAAAACAATATCTAAAATTCCTATTTGTAAAATAACCCAATGTACTTTGTCATAATGATGTTTGAGTTTTGAATCAGTTTCAAGTTCGGTTTCTGCGACGATTTGTACAGTACCTTTGTAAAGTAAAAATAATCCGCCACCCAGTAATAATATATCGCGAGCTGAAAAATTAATATCAAAAAGTGTAAATAGTGAAAATTCTAAATGAGCAATCCACAGCACCGAAAACAATAATAATAATCGTGTAACTAAAGCGAGTAATAATCCAAATCGTCTTGCCATTTTTTGTTTTTCTTTAGGAAGACGATTGCTGGCTAAAGCAATAAAAACTAAATTGTCAACGCCGAGAATAATTTCGAGCAGTGTCAATGTAAATAAACTGATCGCAATATTACTGAGAGAGGTGAAGTCCATATTAATTCCGATTTGATCCGTTATTCAATCTTATAAGAATAGCATCATTTATTGTGATCGCCAAACCCCCTTTCAGATCAGATTCTCTTTGATTGGCCTTTGCATGGAAATTTGATCTGGATGAGGTTTATGGAAAAATCCAGTTGGATCTAACCTTGAAACCAGCATTGAACGGACTCGTTTGAAGTAATGCCCGACCACATTCCTAGTGAGTAAAATCAAGCACCGTAAGTGCTCGAAACCCACTGCCAGAGCCGTTTTCAGCGTTTATCTTGATTTTGAACAGTATGCATTGACTAAATTTAGGCAATATACGATCCAGCCATACCAGTTTCACTCGCGATGTTTGATTTGGGTCAATATTAAAAAAGACGTGGTGAGGTGGGGTCAAGTCGGAAGTAACTGTGTAATTGCAATATGAATAACTCAATTACTTTAGATTTGCCCCCCTCATTTTAGTTAAATGAGACGCGGCGCTCTTTGTTTTTATTTTCTTCGCTTGTATTGATATTGGGTGTCTCAAGAATGCAATCGCTAGGATCTCTCGCTCGTTTGTTTGTCTCTGGATCAATTAAGTACACTTTGGGGTCTGAGCGCTTTTTAGCTAAAAAGAATCGAGGTAAAGTTGCGGGTCGAGGTGTGCTTTGACTACGGTCAAGTGGAAAGGAATCGCCAAAAAGTTTTTTTCTTATCACTTTTGTTTTTGTGGCAACAGGGATTAACATAATTTCATTCCAGTTGGCAGAGAATGCACGGTCAATTTCGCAGAGTTTTGATATATTGGATTGTAAAAATGTCAACAAGGGTAATTGTGTTGGTGCAGTCAATAAAGTGCAGAGATCACGGCTGTGATATTCTCTAATTAATAATTTTACACCACGTAAATATTCAGCTTTAATGCCTCGCGTTACTATACTGAGATTATGACTAAATTGATATAGTTGTTCTTTAACATCAGAGTTCGAATTAATCCAACTGTGAAAGCACTGACGAATTTTTTGGGCCTTATCGGTGTCAGCGACTGGCTGCAGCGGTTTTGATTTTTCGGCCAGAAGCAATAAGCGCCGTATACTGAAGAGTTTTGCAATAATATCACCATCATTAGCCGCACAAGCTAATAAGTGTTCAGCATACGTTTTCGTATAGCGATCTGTTCCGATGATTTTTTTAACTACAAGTTGCATTTTATCGGTTAGCGAAAATAAAAGTGATTTGTTATTTAGTAAACGATAGATTAATAATGCTTGTTCACGTTGACAGACGGCTTTGATTTCTGGGTTCTGAGTGTAATTAATTGCTAATGATAACATGTCCCAGGTTTTTTTCACTAACCCTAGAACGTGCAGATCGAGTTGATACTGTTGTTGGCGTTCTTGAATTTCATCAATCGGGTCGTCACCATTTTCTGCTAAGATCGGAGTTGCGGATGTTTCTTGTTCAAGAACGGGATAGATTAATTGTACAGCAGCTTCAAGTAATTGCTCAGAATTAGTCGGATCAATTAAATCACTTTCTTCCATAAGTTGACGAATCGTTTCAACATCTAATCTCATCAGCTTCTCCTTGATTACCGTATGCTAGTGCATATTATATAATAATATTGCTTCAATAAAGTCAATCCAAGACTGGGGATTTGACCCCAATCTTTTAATAGAAGATAATTTTATCGATTTTTTAATTTTATGATGAGGGAATAGTTATGCGACGACCTATTGTGGCAGGTAATTGGAAAATGGTGGGGACCCGATCAAATGTTGAGATCTTAGCAAAAGGTGTTGCAGAGGGGGCTGGCGCATTTTCCACGGTAGAATTAGCGATTTTTCCCTCATTTGTATTTTTGGATCAGGTTCAAAGAATGTGTTCAGGTGCTCCTGTAGCCTGGGGTGCTCAAAATATTTCCAGCGAGCGAGAAGGAGCTTTTACTGGTGAGGTTTCTGCAGAGATGGTCGCTGAATTCGGCTGTCAGTATGTGATTATTGGCCATTCAGAACGACGTCAGCTCTATGGGGAAACTGATCAAGTTGTGGCGGCTAAGGCAGGTCGGGCAATAGAAGCCGGTTTGAAACCAATCATTTGTATGGGAGAAACCTTGTCCGAACGTGAGGCAGGACGGACATTATCCGTGGTGGGTCGTCAACTAGAGGCCATTTTGTCCTTGGAAAATGTTGATCATACTCTTGATAAGGCCATGCTTGCCTATGAACCTGTTTGGGCCATTGGCACGGGTAAGACAGCAACCTCGCAAGAGGCCCAAACCGTTCATCAATACTTGAGAGAGCTGGTCGCGAAACGGGACGAAAAGCTTGCTAAAGGCCTCAGAATCTTATATGGTGGCAGCGTTAAACGGGACAATGCCGCTGAATTGATATCGCAACCCGATATTGACGGGTTTTTAGTCGGTGGAGCTTCGTTAGATAGTCAACATTTTTTGGATATAGCACAGTTATGCAACAGATCATTTTGATAATACATGTTATGGCTTCAATTAGTTTAATCGCTCTGGTGCTTTTGCAACATGGCAAAGGCGCAGATGTGGGTGCGGCGTTTGGTAGTGGGGCGTCCAACACGATGTTCGGAAGCGCAGGCTCAACGCCGTTTTTAGTGAAAGTGACCGGTGCATTGGCAGCAGTGTTTTTTATGACCAGCTTAGGACTTACCTATATGGTATCCTCTCGCGTTAAGGGGCATGAGATGGTGGCTCCCATTCATAAAACCCTGGAAACTCCTTCAGTACCTTCGACTGAAAGTCAGAAAAACTCAAAAGATCTGCCTGTTAAGGAAGAGCCAGCTAAAAAGGTTCCAGAAACACCGAATTAATTTTTTGAAAATCGCTGCCCCAAGCTGAATACAACTTAAATCGTGTTGAGTGTTTAGGGGAGTGAGTAGAAGTGTCTCTCCTTGATTTGATACTTCTGAATGAGTCGAGACAAATGACTTGTAGAATTGCCGAAGTGGTGGAATTGGTAGACACGCTGCTTTGAGGGGGCAGTGGCCGTAA
>CAYUMZ010000009.1:0-16956 GCA_964446105.1 uncultured Gammaproteobacteria bacterium
TAAAAGCAAAAAAATACTGGAATAATGCTGTTTCAAATATATCAAAAATTACTTTAGATGCTGAAAGCAATAAGAAAACTCAAAAGTCTCACAATTATTTATCTGAAACAAAAAACATTGGCTTACAATCAATAATAAAGTATACAACTGAGCATAATATTGACCTACGTAGCCTAATCTTAGCTGCTTTCTCTATCGTGTTATACCGATATTCAGGCGCTAAAAAATTTTGTATAGGAACATCTTTGGAAAGACGCGATAAAAATATAGTGATGCAATTGGGCCCACTGAACGAAGCGCTCCCATTATCATTCAACGTTAATTCCGATGAAATAATAAACAAGTATATCAAAAAATGTGAGCAAAATTTAATTGAAGCCAAAAAAAATTCAAGATACCCCTTTAAGCGAATAATTTCTGAGATAAACTCGGGACAAGATGTTTCAAGTACGCCAATATTTCAGGTGGAATATGAGCATACTAATTTAGTGAAACATACTTTTAGCCTGAGAGACACAGCCACTATATGTTTAGTTCCCACACCGTTAAATTATAGTGAAACAGACTTATCATTGCTAACATACTCTACTGAAAATGAACTACAAATGTATTTACATTACAATATCGACTCTATAAGTTCGGAGTTTTCTACCAACATGTTAAATTCGCTTCAGGTTTTACTGAAAGATATCACCCACAATTATTGTGCTAAAATATGTGACTTAAGTATATTTCCAAAAAGGTTGCTCGATAATATTCGATCTTGTTCTAATGGACCATATTTTCATTATAATAAAAATATTTTATTACATACGTTATTTGAGAAATCGGTTGAAAATCACTCCACAGCCTTAGCTGTCCAATCAGGTAAAAAAACATTGACTTATGAAAAATTAAATTCTGAATCAAATCGTTTGGCTCATTATATTTTAGAATTAAAACTCAGTAAAAGCTCTAATATACTAGTCATGTTAACAAGGACAATAAATTATGCCATTTCAGTTCTCGGGGTATTGAAGGCGGGTCATACTTTTGTGCCAATTGATGATCATTGTCCTAAAGAGCGTATAGATTATATTATTCATGATGCCAGTATCAGTTTAATTATTACTGAATCAGTTCTGTTAAAAAACATACCCGGAAAAGCAGTACAACACTTTTGTATTGATGCCCAATGGGGTAGGCTTAGTAAGCTTCGAACTGAAAACCCTAATTTAAATCTTAACCATGATAATCTAGCGTACATGATTTATACATCTGGAACTACTGGTAAGCCAAAAGCTGTTATGATATCTCACGAGGCAATAGTGAATAATATAATGTTTAGACAAAATAAATGGCCTCTTATGAGCCATGATAGAGTGCTTTTTAATACATCTTTCAATTTCGACCCTTCCATTTGGTCTTTATTCTGGCCTATTTCCACAGGTGCAGCAAGTATTATTACCCCAAACATTGCACAAACAGATCTTCGCGAACTTTCAAAATTTATTACCGCTAATGATATTTCAATAATTGGAACAGTACCATCTATTATCCAATATTTATTTGATCAACCAAATATTGCTAATTTTAGCAATCTTCGACTTATTTTGAGCGGAGGGGAAATATTAACAAATAAAGTGTGTGATTTGGTAACTTCAAAGTCAAAGGCTATACTGGTTAATCTATATGGCCCAACAGAAACAACAATTGATGCAACATTTTATCAGATAGATCCAAATAACATTCCAAAAGTCATACCTATCGGAAAACCAATACATAATATGTCGGCTTTTATTCTAAACTCAGATTTGAATATCGTACCTAATGGCGTAATCGGTGAATTATATATAGGGGGACTTGGTTTGTCCTCTGGTTATTATGGTCAAAGCCAATTAACCCGAGAAAAATTCATCAACAACCCCGTCAAACATGATGGCACTGTTTTATACACTACTGGCGATTTGGTTTATCGAGATAAGAATAATAACCTACACTACATTGGCCGAAAAGACGACCAAGTAAAAATTAACGGCTTCAGAATTGAGATTTCTGAGATTGAAAAAGTATCTAGAAGCCATCCAAAAATAACAGACTCGGCTGTCATTATCCTAAACAATCGCGACTACAAATCAATTTGTTTATGTTTGAATTCTATAAAATCCGCTCAAATAGATATTTCTGATGTTAAAAATTATCTTTCAGAATGGCTCCCGGATTACATGATACCCCATAGAGTCATATTTATGGACGAATTTCCTAAAACCATTAATGGAAAAGTAGATAAAATTAAAATAAAACGATTTATTGAAAAAAGCAAAAAAGATAAGATAGTTAGCAAACCAACTAATGACATCGAAAAAAAGGTATTGAATGATTTTTGCAATGTTTTGGATGTAAAAAACATTGGGATTCATGACAACTTTTTTGACTTAGGAGGGACTTCTCTTCAATTATCAAAGCTCGCCTCAAATCTCTTTAATAGGTTTTCTCTAGAGCTTCCCTTACATGCATTTTTTAAAATGCCTACAGTTGCTGGAATTTCAAGTGTTATATCAGAAATTCAATCTTCTAGTGTTTCAGAATATCTCGCTCAACAACACTTCCAACAGTTACGAACTGATATTTATCTAGACTCTGATATAAAGCCAGATGGCCTACCAAGCGCTGATTTTAAAAATCCTAATGCCATTTTTTTGACAGGAGCAACAGGTTATTTAGGATCTTTTATTTTAGAGAATCTTCTCAATAAAACAACCGCAAATATTTATTGTTTAGTTCGAGCAAAAAGTTCTGCGCATGCATACGAACGAATTACTCAGTCCCTGAAAGAGTATCGTATTGATATCAAAAACGCTGGAAATCGAATCTTGCCGATTTTAGGCGATCTTTCCAAACCTCAATTAGGCATAAAGGACCCAGATTGGTTACACCTTTCAGAAGTAATAGACGTTGTTTATCATAATGGAGCAATGGTTAATTTCGTCTATCCCTATAGTGCTCTACGTGCTGCTAATGTGGAAAGTGTAAGAATTCTATTACGATTGTGCTCACTAAAGAAATTAAAAGCTCTGCACTATGTATCCTCAATTGATTCATTATTATCAGTTCACGCTCCTAGACCATTTTTAGAAGAGCCTTCATTACTCCCTCTCTCAGGGGATATTCCAGGGGGTTATACGGGCAGCAAATTAGTCGGAGAAAATGTAGCGAATTTGGCCCGCCAAATCGGAATGCCAGTCAGTATTTACCGCCCTGGTTTGATTATGAGTCACTCTAAAACAGGTGCAACACATACTATTGATTACTTGTTAGTCGCTTTTCGTGGTTTTCTCCCCTTTAAAATCTTACCTGATTATCCTCGCATATTCGATATTGTACCGGTCGACTACGTTGCCGAAGCACTCGTCCATATATCCTTACAAGATAATAATTTAGGGAAATTTTACCATCTTTTCAATCCACAACCTGGAACAATTAATGAGTTTTGTAGTTGGATCAAAGATTTCGGCTACGAGTTTGATATTGTTTCATTCTCTACAGCACGAGAAATAGCCCTACAGGTAGAGGAAGGACATCCTCTTTATCCGCTACTGCCGTTAATTAGAGATGCAGATCCAACCCCACAACGCTCATTAGACCCTTTATACCTCTCAGAAGTCACTCCAGATATAGATTGTCGTAATACCTTAAATCTATTATCCGGCTCAGGTATAAATTGCCCCCCTGTAAGCCGAGAGTTGGCTCATAAATGCCTAGAGTACTTGGTCGATATAAAGTTTTTACCAACGCCGGGCAAAACAACTCGCAGTACAAACGTTTAAATCTTCATTAAAAGGATATAACAATGGAAACATCCTATTCAGCAATACAAAGTAAGCTTCCAGGGCCTCCGCATGTCCCTATACTCGGCTGGCGCTATCGTGGATTATCAATGCTTCGTGATCCTATACAGTTTTTTATGTCCATGTATAAAAACTATGGCGACATAAGCGCATGGGATCCAGAGAATCCACGTCAAATTTGTGCATTTGGTCCTACTTTATTCAAAGAGATAATAACTCAACCAGATAAATTTATTCTTGACGGTTTCAGAGAGGGAAATTTACCAACTGGTTCATCAATGGAACGATTAACATTTGGACTTACTCGTCTAAATGGAGAAGAACATCATCGCCACCGCCGTCTCATTCAACCTGCTTTTAAATCGAAAATTATCAATAGCCATTATGAGGCAATTACAAATACAACCCAAGAAGAATTGAGACAATGGAAACCAAGTCAAATACGCAATATTAATGATGATATGACGCGGCTAATCACCACCATTTCCATGAAAACAATGTTTGGGCTCAATGATAAAAAAATTATGTTGGAACTTCAAAATTTAATACGAAATTTGATTCATTTCGCTGGGTCACCTTTATCATTCATTTTGAAATATAATATTCCAGGGACACCTTATGCTAAAATGCTTAATACGGCCAATAAAATTGAGGCAATTCTTAAATTAATTATTGAATCGAGGCAGGGAATCTCCCATCAATATTCCGACGTATTATCGATTTTAATTGGGAGTAATGATAATGGGCGCATATTTAGCTACAATGAACTTATAGGAGAAGCATACACTATTTTATGTCATGAAAGCTCAGCAGCAGCTTTGACCTGGTGCTTCTTGATGCTAGATCAACATCCGTTAATATATAATGATTTAATGTCTGAAATAAATAATACATTAGGCGATCGTATTATATCCATTAATGATTTTGAAAAACTACCCTTGCTGGACTGCATTGTTAAAGAAATCTTACGCTTATTTCCTTCTGCACCTTTCATGACAAGATATGCAACCACTGATTGCCAATTGGGAGGTTATTCAATACCGAAGGATGCCCTTATTTTTTTAAGTGGGTACGTAAGTCACCGATCACCACATGTTTTTAGTAACCCACTTAAGTTTGACCCATATCGATGGTTTACAATTTCGCCAGCTCCTTATGAGTACACAGCCTTTGGAGCAGGAGCACACAGCTGTATCGGTAAATATTTTGCACTTTTTGAAATCAAGATTGTACTTACTATGATTTTGCAAAAATTTAAGCCTGTAGTTCTTGAAAACTCAAAAATAGATCGTGGCATGCGCATATCATTTATTCCTAATGGCGGGCTATCGGTAACATTGAAACCAGCTGGGTATGAATCAACAAGAACAAAAATTAGTGGCAATATTCTTGATACATTTGAATATTAAAGGGAATTCTCTATGCAAATCAAATCGGGATTCGTGAAAGTTTACAATAAAATTGCCAACGAATATGATTATAAATATTCGAGTTCGTGCTTATTCGCTACAGACCTTGCTCTTAAAATGTTAGCCGAAAAAATACATAGGCCCTCTGTATTACTTGATATTGGGTGTGGAACGGGTACATTATTAGAAAAAATAATTTCCAACAACTTGGCCAACATCACTTATGGTATTGACCCCGCTATTGGGATGCTATCTGTAGCGAAACAAAAATTGCCCCAAACTAATTTTTTTATGGGTTATTCTGAGAATTTACCACTAAGTAATGAGTCAGTTGACACTATAGTAAGCACTGTCTCATTTTCTCACTGGCATGATAAAAGAAAAGCACTTAAAGAAATATCAAGGGTATTAGTACCAGGAGGATTTGCCTTAATTATCGAACATGACATGCCATCATTTTTACAAAAAACGTTATTAAGGTTAATTGGGCGATTACCTGGATTTATTAGTTTACACTCAGCGCAAAAAATGATTAGCGAAACACCTGAATTAACACCCCATGTAACAGAAGTAGTGAATAAATTTTTAGTTATGTACGTCAGGAAAAATAACAAAGGTGAAAATTATGCATGATGTCATTATTATTGGTGCCGGACCTGCAGGATTAACTCTTGCTTATGAGTTGGTAATACGAGATATTGGATGTGTAATAATTGAAAAAAGATCATCGGAGTCAAATATCTCTCGTGCTTTTAGCCTCGCCCCCTATACTCTAGAACTTCTTGAAATGAGAGGCATCGCACAGCACATGATTGAACAAGGCCGACCCTGTTATCTAGCACCTTTAAGTGATGGGAAAAGCTATTTAGATTTGAAAAAAATTCCTTCTAAATTCAATTATCTATTAACAATCCCACAAGTCACAACCAATCTAATTTTAGAAAAAATATGCCTAGATAAAGGCGTAAAAATAACACGTGGCGCTGAATTTATAAGCTTGAAAGAATACAATAATTCCATCGAAATTCAGTATCTCAAAAATGGTGAATGCATTACTATTAAATCTAAATATATCGTAGGTTGCGATGGAATTCACAGTCGTGTTAGAGACCTAGGAAAGATTAATTTCATCGGAACGACTGTAGAAAAATCTCTTATGCACGCGGATGTATATCTTGATAAACCACCTAAAAATCCTATATTTGCACGGTCTACGAAGCTAGGTATGGTGGCTACTATTCCGTTTAAAGAAAATTTATTTCGTGTGTTGGTAATAGACACCGATAAAATGAACATACCCGTTGAAAAAAAATTGACTCTCGAAGAATTCAAATCTAGCATGAATAAAATCATTGGCAATAATTTTGGAATTAGCTCTGCACAATGGCTTCAAAGGTTCCGGGGGCAGCAAAGAAATGCATGCACATATCGAAAAAATCGTATAATATTATGCGGTGATTCTGCGCATTGTCATCTTCCAGCTGGGGGCCAAGGGCTTCAAATGTGCATTCAAGATGCATTCAATCTTGGCTGGAAACTTGCTGCGGCTATAACGGGTAAGGCTTCTGATAAAATATTAGACACCTATACGACAGAACGTCGTTATATTATTGAATCAGCTATGAAACATAGCCTGCGAATGTTCCATTATGAAACATCTTTTAGCGTCTATTCTGTAGCCCTAATGCGTATTGTTAATCAACTGTTAAAAATACCCTTATTATCGAATTGGGCTATTTCAAAGATTTCTGGTTTGCGTATTCGCTATAAGCTGAGTGGAGCGACATTCTATAATAGCGTGGGGAAGAAAGTTAATAACCAGCTTGTGGTATTGATTAATAATGAAAAAATAACATTAGCGAAGATACTGAGCGAAGGAAAACCTGTTTTTCTTACGAATCACAAGCAATTACCTATTTTTAGCGCAAATATATCAATTTATAAAAATTTTAACATCGCTGTAAGTACAGATATAAAGGGTTATAATACACAGTCTAATATTTTGATAAGGCCGGATGGAATTATAGCTTACAGCGTCAGAAATTGGACGCCTGATAATATACAATTCGCCGCCAAAAAATGCTTTGATTGCGTATAATCTCGTTACTTTTTTCGCAGCAAAGTAATACCATCAGCGAAAGGTAATAGAGTCAAGTCTACTCGATTATCATGAAGCAATTTATCATTTATATTTCTGATTGCTATTGTTTCAGGAGTATTAATAGCAGGGTTGGCAACACTTCCTGACCATAATGTGTTATCTAATACCAATAGTCCACCAGTCCTTAATAAATATAAGGATTTTTCATAATAGTTGTCATAATTGATTTTGTCTGCATCAATAAAAATATAATCAAAGCTACAACCATGTCCTTCATCTATTAGCTGTTTTAATGTGTCATATGCAGGGCCAATTCTTTCAATAATTTTATCTGAAAGTCCAGCCCGATTCCAAAATTCGCGAGCTATACTCATCGATTCTTGATCCATATCACAAGCGTATAATTTTCCGTCTGATGGCATTGCAGATGCAGTCACAATTGCGCTATAGCCGGTAAAAACACCTATCTCTAAGGCCTTTTTTACATTAATCAATTTAATAAGCATGCTTAGAAATTGGCCTTGCTCTGGAAGGATTTGCATTGTATGCTCTGGATGCGAGCTTGTTTTAATTCTCAGTTCTTTTAAGAGAGAAGATTCTCTAAGGGATTTAGTGCGAATATAATTTAAAATGTCTTCATTAATTACTAAATGATGTATCATCAATATTACTCCTAACTGAATAAATGTAACCTAGCTCGTTTATATCCTTCAATAACATCAACTGCAGGTTTTTCTGATCTTAAACTTGTATTTTCGTGTACGAAACTTTTACACACATTTTTATGGGCGTCATACACCTTGCCTAATGCCACTTTTAACTTTAGAACTTCATCTTTTATTCTGTCATTAGCATTCTTAAAAAAAGGTTTTAGATTTATGAGGTTTCTAACTAAAAACTCATGATCCCTCCATCGTAGACCGCTCATCCCTGGAGGTGCATTTGGCGGAATCAAAGTTGGTCGTATAAAATTTTGATATGCGTTTTCATCAAACTCGCCTGTAAATTTTAATGCTCCCTCTGCTCCTTCCATGAGAGTAACAAGAAGTGATAAATATTCTTTAGCTTTATCAAAACAATTATCTTGAAGATATTTCAAGGCATTATTGGTACAATAAATCTCACCCTGAATGATAGTCATAAAATAATGATGACCACTAATCCAACGCTTGAGAGCATCCTTTCCTAAAAAATTATTTAGCGTAACTGCAGGTATGCTCCTCATGGAACTTAGACACGGCTTTTTATTCAAGTAATAACAAAGTAAGCTATAAGAGGCTCGAGGCAATTTTATCCAATCTTCATCAGATAAATTTGTCCCGACATCTTTCACTTCATTAAAGAAAACTTCTAAACCTTTTAACGTTCCGTAGACTAACATTTCTACAGCTTGGTTATTAGTTCTCACAATATTAAATGCCTTGTCATTCGCCCTATTTTCAAAAGATTCATTTTCATCTTTATCTAATGCAATCATATTGATATTATCTTCGAAAATCTTGATTACCTTACTGGATTCCTCAGCCAATTTACTAAGGGATGCTTCAATTTCCAGAACATTTACATAATTTTCCAAAGCTAGTTTTAAGCGTGGGACTGATTTCAACTCAACCTCACTTTTAGGTATGGATTCTGGTATTATCAAATAAAATTTTTTATCTTGGTCCATATATCCTACCTTACATAATTTCTTATCGTATCTAATTTAATAAAATCGGTCTTTTCCCAGCTAAAATCGGCATCTTCTCTTCCAAAATGACCATATGTAGCCGTTTTACGATATATAGGCCGTAACAAATCTAACGTTTTTATTATCCCACCCGGTGTTAAATCAAAATTCTCTCTAACGAGAGATTCAATCTTGTCATTAGATATTTTTCCTGTTCCAAATGTGTCTACCATTAGGGAAGTGGGCTCTACTACACCAATAGCATAAGAAATTTGAATCTCACAACGATCAGCTAAACCTGCCGCAACAATATTTTTTGCTATATATCGGGCCATATAAGCGGCTGACCGGTCTACTTTAGAAGGATCTTTTCCTGAAAAACAGCCACCACCATGTCTAGCTTTACCACCATAACTATCCACTATAATTTTTCTGCCAGTTAAACCACAATCTCCGACAGGCCCTCCTATTACAAAGCGGCCTGTAGGATTAATAAAGTAACGTGTAGTTTCACTGATCCAGTGTGAAGGTATGGTAGGCTTAATAATCTCTTCCATAACACCTTCAACAAGGTCACTCTGACTCACACCTGGATCATGCTGAGTTGACAATACAATCGTATCTACACCAACGGGCTTATCATCTACATAACAAATACTTATCTGGCTTTTTGCATCTGGCCTCAACCAGGGTAGTTTTCCTGATTTTCTTACCTCTGACTGCTTTTTCATCAATCGGTGAGCATAGGCAATCGCAGCAGGCATCATCACGTCAGTTTCATTAGTCGCATAGCCAAACATTAACCCCTGATCACCTGCGCCCTGCAACTTATCATCCCTATGATCTACGCCCTGAGATATATCGGGCGATTGCTTTCCAATCTCCGTTAAAACACTGCAAGTATCGCCGCAAAATCCGAGGTCTGCTGTGTCATAGCCGATTTCATTAATAACCTTACGTGTTATTGCTTCAAAATTCACGCAAGCATTGGTTGTTATTTCCCCCGCAACCAATACCATATCCGTTTTAATGAGTGTCTCGCAAGCTACGCGTGCAGATTGATCTTGAGAAAGTAATTCATCCAATATTGCATCAGAAATCTGATCAGCCATTTTATCAGGATGCCCCTCAGAAACTGATTCTGAGGTAAATATTTTGCTAGAGCCCATAGAGAATAATCCTTCTCATCAAATCTTTATTAATACCTATAGGTTATCTAATAAACCTATGACAAAATTTATCTTGTTATAACGGAAATGAACAATCAGTAATATTACCTATAGGGCTCTAATATTATAGAAGGATTTCACAACATACCTCGTAATTAACGGCTACCATAAACTTCATTTAACTTTAAAATTTAGTAAGCTACTAGTTGACGTGTTAATGATGCAATGCAATACTTAGTAAGATAATTTTTTTAAATTAGGGCAGCCATGTCTACACTCGACTTTCGTCATCTATTGGATATTGAATCAATTTCCCTGGACACCGTCTTTCTAATTTTGAATACTGCAAACGAATATCTCAATAAGGCTAATTGGAAAAAAAACACGAGTGCCGATCAAAAAGTTCTGTGCAATGCCTTTTTTGAACCAAGCACTCGCACCCGCTGCAGTTTTGAATTAGCTGCTAAACGATTAGGAATAGAAGTGATTAATTTCGATGTCGGAAATTCATCAACAACAAAAGGTGAATCGTTACTCGATACGTTTAAAGCCTTAACAGCGATGAAAATTGATGCTTTTGTTGTACGGCATCGAGAAGTGGGCGTACCAGCATTTCTTGCTGACAATTTACCACCGTTTGTTTCAATTATTAATGCGGGAGACGGCAATCATGCTCATCCTACTCAGGCTCTCCTTGATGTGATGACAATACAACAACATTACACACAATTAGAAAATCTTAGCATTGCCATCGTAGGGGATATTAGTCATTCTCGTGTCGCACGTTCTCAAATAGCTTTATTTCGAAAATTAGGTATCAAAGATATCCGACTTATCGCTCCAATCGCATTTGTTCCTTCTGAGCTCACAGGAGATGAGTTCTCCCAATTCGAACAATTAAATGAAGGCCTACAAGATGCAGATGTTATTATCGCATTACGGATTCAAAAAGAAAGAATGCAAGATGCGGATATTCCTAATTTTTCGGAGTATTTTCAGCATTATGGAATCAAGCCTGAAAATCTTCTGCGCGCTAAAAAAGGCGCCATCGTCATGCATCCAGGCCCCATTAATCGAGAAATTGATATTGCAAGCCAAGTCGCTGATGGATCACAGTCAGTCATTTTAAAGCAAATCACAAATGGAGTACCCATCAGAATGGCAGTCCTCGATTTGCTTCTTCTTAGATAGCTGTTGAATTAATAACCGAACATCAATATCTGAAGTGCGATCTTTTTTTTCAGAATACGGAACTACACCTAAGCACGGAGCCGGAATCCACTCCATTAGCGTATTTATATTTTCAGTTAATTCAAGCATGGAATTATCAATACAATTTGCAAGCCACCCCAACAAGGGTACATTTTTTTGTAATATACCCTGACTCGTTAATATTGCGTGATTAATACATCCCAATCGCATACCAACTACTAGAATAGTAGGAATATTTAATGTGCGTACAACATCAGACATCGACTCAATATTATTAATAGGGACTGACCACCCACCAACACCTTCAATAATATTAAAATCTACATCTTGCCTAATTGAGTGGGCAATTTTTTCAACAACAAAATCAACACTCAAAGGTCGACCAGATTTTTTCGCTGCTATATGGGGGGCAATTGCCTCCTGATATACAATAGGATTGATACCAGTGTATTCTGTTTTAATTGATATTGCGTTTTGAATCGCGAGCGCATCATCACTCACAAGGTTACCTTGGTCATCATAATAGCACCCTGATGCTATGGGCTTTAGCCCAAACGTTTTGTAACGATTTTTATTCAGCTTCTGAATCAATGCCACCGTACAAATTGTTTTACCAACACCGGTATCTGTCCCAGCAATAAAAATGCTATTCATATTAATCCTTAGATTTTGATGCAATAAATATTCCTACTTGATAAGTCAATGAACAGTTATCTTTCTCTAAAAAATAAAAATCTGCTCTTGTTTTTATCAATTTTTTGCGATTTAATTCACCTCGATCTATTAAACAATTAGCACCGACTCCTTTTATCGATCTCAATGCATCAAGCCAGGAATCATAGGGCTGAGAAAACGATAAGTGTTGATATATAATTGATTCTGCCCGTAACTGTTCTAACAATATCTTTATGTCTTTAGCCATTAATAGCTTATTCCTATAGCTGCCATGAAGCTCCTTGAAAGTTCCTTCTAGAGGAATTGAAAAAGCCAAAGAGCCTTTTTCTTTTAAAGAAGATAATAAAATTTTAATGGTTTTGTTCAGATCCAAAGACCATTGAAGGCCCATATTACAAAAAATTAAATCCTGTGATTTTTCTGGGAGTAGCTTGTCATCAAAATCTCCTAAAATACATTCTACATTGAAATGCTTTAGTTTTTCTCTTGCGACTTCGAGTAACATATCTGAAAAATCGACCGCTGTTACTTTCTCACACTTAATATTCTTCATAAGCGCTAGTGTACTGCTCCCAGTTCCACATGCTATATCTGAAACCACTTTAAAACATTTATTAGATTGCCTCAATAATTCAATTGACTCCTGGCAAACCTTCCTCTGAGCATCATCATTTACATCATAGGACAATTTGGCTTTATTAAAAGATCGCCTAATTCGATTTTTTATTATCGAGTTCATTCATTAAAATCTCTGATTAAATCAAGCAATTGAATTATCTCTGACTTAGCATGTAAACAACTCAATGAAATTCGAATACAGGCTTGATTATTAGGAACAGTAGGAGGCCGTATACATGAAACAAAAAACCCTCTCCTTAAAAGGTCATCTTGAATTGATAATGTTTTTTTATTATCTTGAATAACGATCGACTTTATGGGGGTTTTCTCTAGAGAGGATAGACATAACTTTCTAGACAATGCTTCAGTAATAAAAAACTCTTCCAACTCCAAGAGAGATTCACGTCTCCATGACTCATCATTCACAATTCTTAATGTTTCTAATAATGTGTGTGCAATAGCCGGTGGTAGCGCTGTGGTATAACGATAGGTTCGTGCAAATTGCAAAATAGTTTCAATAATTTCACTTTTGCCAGCGACAATAGCACCCATCGCATTAAACGCTTTCCCCAAAGGAGCAATGAGGCAATCTATTTTATCAGGATTAATATTTTCACATTCACAAATACCCTTTCCCCTCTCCCCTAACACGCCTACTCCATGAGCATCATCAACAATGAATAATGATTCTTGATTTACCAATGAACTAATTTTGGACACGGGTGATATATTACCGGACATACTAAAAATACTTTCTGTTACAATCAAATCAGGTTTTTTCAAATTCATCAGTCTTTCAAAATCAGTGAGTGAATTATTCTTATAGCGACAATGCTTTGCTCGTGATAACTGTATGCCATCGAGAATGGAAGCATGACACGATTTATCGGATAGAATTGTGCAGTCTCTATCCGCTAAGGCTGTGATAGTTCCAATATTCGCCAAATAACCCGAACTGAATAAAATTGCCTTATCCACACCCAACCAACGTGCAAATTCAGTCTCGAATTCCGCATGTGCACCTGTATATCCTGATATCAAAGCAGACGCTCCACTACCCAAGCCGTACTTTTGAATTCCACTCTTAAAAACCTCAATGATTTTCGTGTGTTTTGATAATCCTAAATAATCATTACTACAAAAATTAACTGCTGAATGCAAATTTACGTTTACAGTATTTTTATCCTGCCTCTCGATCTTATGCAGTTTTCTTGTGAGCGACCAAGATTTCCATTGCTGCAGTTTCTTTTTATGACGGGCTAATATCATGATTAGCCACTTGAAGAGCACGGTAATTTCATGCCTATTTTTTCCATTAAAAGCAGGTCATTTTGTAAATTTTGGTTAGGCGCAGTTAACAATACATCGCCTATAAAGATCGAGTTCGCTCCTGACATAAAACACCAAGATTGATATTCTTCACTCATCTGCTCACGACCTGCTGAGAGTCGTATCATTGATTGCGGAAACATGATCCTTGTTATTGCGATTGTTTTAATAAACTCAAATTTATCTATTTCTCGAGCATTCTCAAGCGGAGTGCCCTTTAATGGTATCAGTTTATTGATCGGGATACTCTTCGGAACCTCTGGTAAATTTTTTAATTGCAACAATAATTCAATACGATCTTCTCTGCTTTCTCCAAGTCCTAAAATGCCACCACAACACACTTTGATTCCTACATCCACCACATGTTTTATCGTCTCTAATCGATCTTGATACGTTCTGGTAGTAATGATCGCTGAATAAAATTTTTCTGACGTATCTAAATTATGATTGTAGTAATCCAATCCAGCTAATTTGAGCTCTTTCGCCTGTGATTCATTTAATAAACCCAAGGTGACACACGTCTCTAATCCCAACGATTTTATTTCACCAATTAACCCTAATACTTTTTGAAATCCTTTTTTAGGCGGACTTCGCCATGCCGCTCCCATGCAAAATCGTTTTGCACCGCTTTTTTTAGCCAGTTTTGCTTGCTCAAGAACGATGTTTTTTTCAAATAATTTTTCTTTTTTTAATCCGGTATTATAATGAACACTTTGAGGACAATAGGAACAATCTTCAGGGCATCCACCTGTTTTAATATTCAATAAGGAACAATACTCCATTTCGCTCGGATCGAAATGCTTTTTGTGGGCTGCATAAGCTTGTGATACCACCTCAAAAAGTGGTGACTCAAACAGCTTTCGTACTGAAGTTCTATTCCATTCACGGCTCATTTCTATTTTTCCTATTACTTGTATCAAGGGTATCATATATGCTATGTTAATTTTAGTCAACTCAATTATATTAGCAGGTTTACTGATGGATCAAAACAACATTACTTCCACTAATCGCCAATATATCTGGCATCCTTGCACTCAAATGAAAGACCAAGAGATCTTTAAACCACTTATGGTCACACATGCTGACGCAAGCCATCTTACATTATCTGATGGAAAAACCGTTATTGATGCCATTTCAAGTTGGTGGTGTAAATCGCTTGGACATAATCACCCATCTCTTAAACATGCACTTATAAATCAGCTAAATCAATTTGAGCATATTGACCTTGCAAACACGACTAATCAGGTCATTATTAATTTATCTGAGAAATTAGTTCGTTTAATGCCACATCTCGGCAAAGTGTATTACGCAAGTGATGGATCTTGCGCAGTTGAAATTGCTTTAAAGATGAGCTTGCATGCCCGATTAATCGAAGGCAAAACCAAAAAAACTCAATTTATCGCACTAAAAAATGCTTATCATGGCGAAACTCTCGGCGCTCTGAGCGTGAGTGATCTTGGTCTTTATCGCATGCCTTATGAAAGCAGATTATTTACTACACCATTCATCGAAGTTCCCTATGTTACAGGACCAGAAGCCCCTTTATGGCATGATACTCAGACACTCTGGAGTGAAGTTGAAAAAAATTTAGAATGTCATACAGCTATCACGACAGCTCTAATCATAGAACCTATTGTTCAAGGAGCTGCGGGCATGAAAATTATCAGCAAAGATTTCTTAGAAAAACTAGGAAACTGGGCGAAATCTCATGACATCCACATTATTGCCGATGAAATTATGACGGGTATCGGTCGTACAGGAAAAATGCTGGCTTGCGAACATACCAACATCAAGCCCGATTTTATTTGTGTTTCAAAAGGCCTCACGTCCGGTTGGCTGCCATTAAGCGCTGTCATTACAACAGATGAAATCTATCAACATTTTTACGATGATTATGAGACAGGTAAAGCATTTTTACACTCACATACTTATTCGGGCAACGCATTAGCCGCTAGTGTTGCGCTGGCAACATTGCAAATAATCGAAGAACAGGCCCTGTGCGAACGTGCAAATTATTTACAGAAATTTATGATGCATCTTTTGCAAGACATTGCTGATCAAACGGGTCAACTTACAAATCTTCGCGGAATTGGAGCCATTGTGGCTGCAGATTTAATTGATGCACACAATATTCAACGATATGGATATAAAATATTTCAAGAAGCAGTAAAAAGAGGCGCATTACTGCGCCCCTTAGGAAATACACTGTATTGGTTACCACCTTTAAACATCGAAGAAAACACTTTACATGATTTAAAAGTGATCACCCTTGAAGCGATTCAATCTGTAATGGCTTAATAATCACTATCTGGATTATCAATCCATGCATCACAATTTTGATTCCACCAATCATTTGCCTCAGAACTCGAGTCAAACTCAACAAATTGATCTGCACCGTATTCAGGACAAATGTATTCAGGTCTATAAGCACTGCGATATTGATAAGTATCATATTCTGGCGATGTGCTATACCAACCAGTTCCGTACGGACAATTAATATGGACACTATCTTCATCAGCTTGATCCACTGTATAACAAATAAAATACCGATTAGGATAAGTTCGATGATAATATGTGCTATAAGGAACTGACAAATACGGATAACCAAAAACGGGATAAACCGTCGAATTACCCGTAGTGCCTCCGTAATAATAGTAGTTATTATTATATCCATGATTATGTCTAGCACCATGTCTATGATTCATTTCTCGATGTCTGTCTCGGTCAAATCTTGAAGCATCGCGTCGAACTTGTACTAAAGGTTGAATTATTGTAGGTTGAATAGTATTTTGAAATTGTTGTGTTCTTGACACATCAGGTTGTCGAAATTCAGACCTTTGAGGTCTTAGTGATTGACGCAATTCTTGTGTTTGCCTAACAATAGGTTGAGTTTGCTGAACTTGCGGTACAGCAACAGGTTGAATTTTTTGAACTTGAGGAACAGCAA
>CAYUMZ010000010.1:0-16829 GCA_964446105.1 uncultured Gammaproteobacteria bacterium
AAGCGGCATTATCGCCAAATGCAAGTCTAACCCAGCCATAAATGCCACCTTCAGTAGCAAAACTGGATGAAAGCTCTGCAGACACGAGAGCTACCGGAATCAGGAAAATCAAAGCCCCAAGCAAAAAATAAAAGATTAATTCACTGCCGAATAAGGCTGAGGCAGGCAAATTGCGGATGCTGTCAATAGAGCCAGTGATTAGCATTACCAGTGCAAATAAATGAATTTTAGGGAGTTGTTTTACAGTCATTACGCTACTTTACCGAGTTTAATCAGGTATTAATACCAAAAACCACACAAATCATCAATCTGTTTAGGCCGCTTTTTCAATCGCTTTTTTGAGTTTTGACATTGCTTGTTGTTCTAGTTGTCGAATGCGTTCTGCAGAAACATTATATTTTGCTGCTAAATCGTGAAGAGTCAGTTTGTTATCGTTTAACCATCGATGTTGTAAAATATCCAAGCTGCGTGGATCTAATTCAGCTAGTGCAGAGTGGAGGGAGGTTTCACGTTGTGAAGACCAATCGTGTGATTCTGCGGAGTGGGCCGGATCGAATTTATAACATTCAAGAAAATCCGCAGGTGCTGAAATGTCGTCGTCATCATTAGCTGCACGGTCAAAGGCAACATCGTGGCCATAGAGTCTTTCTTCCATGCGAGTGACTTCAGCTTCTTTAACATCATGTTTATGAGCCAACATTTTTACTTCATTACTGCTTAACCACGCGCCTTCTTTATTGGCTTTGCGCAAGTTAAAGAAAAGTTTACGTTGAGCTTTGGTGGTAGCTACTTTAACGATACGCCAGTTGCGTAAGATGAATTCGTGAATTTCAGCTTTGACCCAATGCATCGCAAAGGAAACCAATCGAACGCCTTTGTCCGGATCAAACCGTTTGACGGCCTTCATAAGGCCTATAGCGCCTTCTTGAATAAGGTCGGATAAAGCAAGCCCGTATCCCATGTATCCGCGAGCGACACTAATAACATACCGCATATGGGACATGACCATACGCCGAGCAGCCTCATGGTCGCCTGTCTGGGCAAAATGAACGGCAAGCTCTTTCTCTTCTTCGGCGGTGAGTAGGGGGATTTGTTGAGCCCAATGAATATAGCTTTCTAGACTCCCCATCGGGACTGCTAGTTCAAACTTTTGTAAGCTACGTGACATAGACTTCTCCGGAACTTTACTTTAATAGGTGTATTCTAGCACTCTTGGCTGTAGAGTGCCAGAGGTTTTTACAGAGTAAAAATACGGATTTTCAGAATTTTACCCTATTGTGCAGCTAAACATTATTGGCCTGTGGTGTTGCTTCCAGGAGCTGTGGGCGCCGCACATTGGCAATTGAATATGTTATCTGTACCAATGGTTTCAATGACGCGGCCTTTAACAGTTGCAGTACTTCTAGGAGGGGGGGTTGGAGTGGGCGCGTTTGTGGTGTTCAGGGAACCATCCGGATTCATTTCTTGACTAAGTGTATCACCGCCCATTTTATCCATATCAGCTTTGGAGGGCATGACTTGGAGCTTATTCCATGTCTTATCGGCATTGGCCTCATCATATGAGCTGTAAGGCTTGCTGGTTGTACCGTCCCCGCCAGGAGGCACACAGCATTTAGCATAGGCGACCTTTTCTGGGGTTTGGGTTGGTTGATTGCTGGCTTGGCCAGATTTGCTTTGGCCGGAGCTCGAACCTGACCACGCTGATGGGCTTGCGCCTGAACTAGAACCCCCAGCAGCACTGCTGCCCGAGGATTGTTGAGCATTTACGGAAACACAGCACACTGCGAGCAGTAGTGCTAAAGCTATTTGAGGTTTCATGATTCTCTCCTTTATTTGCCATATAAAACTTTTAACCCTATACCGCCAATTATAGTCCACCTCTGGCAAGTTTGCCTGATTACAAAAGATTCGCGTCAGGTACAAAGATCGTCGAATTTTCGACAGAAACGTGGTTTAAATGAGGCAATTTTTGATATTAAAGTTAACTTTTAACATAAAATCTGCAATGCTACCTATTATGATCAATGAAATAGCCATTGAAAAACAGTCGTGAATCAGAATATTAATAGAAGCTGTAAATCATATCTGTTAGCATATATGAATAGAACCATTTCACCGTTAGTTTAAGTAAGAGGGTAAAACTATGAAACTTCAAATTCCACAAGATAAAAGTACAACGGTTTTTAACTTGGATACTTTCATAGAGCAGAATAAAGATCTAAAGGAAATATTGTCGAAGTACGTTATTCAGCAAGTAGGTTCGTCCGTTTTTATCTATTTGAAAGATAGTCAGAGTTTGGTTGCCCATTTTAATTCATTCGATAATACATTATTGATCCTACAACCTCAGGGATTTTCTATTGCAGACGCTTTTGGGTCTAAACGATTTCCTTTGGGAGCAGGTAGGCAAGAATTGCTTCAAGTAACTGCGGCGAAGGTAAATGCGATTGAATTTAAACGTGATCTTCAGTTTCCACTCATTTCCCCGAAACGAGAACCAAAGATTGCTTATAAAGCTGTTAATTTTCCACAATTGCTTTTGGCTCGTAAAGATATTTCAAATTTATATGCTGAATTGGCAGAATTATTTAATCGCTGCTCAGATTATACGACATTAAAAAAACAAGAATTTCTTGCCGGCGGTGCATTGGAAGATAAGTTTTGTCGATTTAATAGAGATAATCAAAAAACGCAAAATGGCGTTTGCACTATTAATACTTTTTTGGTTGATGAAATGCGCAATAATAAAGTTGTAGGAACACAAAGCGCAACAATTGTTCAACAGCCCAATCGGGAAGTGGATATATATCTTTACGACGAAGTTGTAGATTATTATATATTACTGACTTCTGAAGAAATTCAAGAATATCGAGAGCTTTGTGACAATAAACCAGAGCTCTCCGAAGAGGATAAAGCCACCCCTATAATTGTACACTTAGAGTCAAAAAGAGAAGAGTTGTTATCGCAACTATTTGCAATCACAAGGGAAAAAATAAAGGTTAAATTACGAGAATTGTTACCTGATTTAGATCAGCAGCAGATCGATCAAATGATTCTAGACAAGAAAATTCGGGCTATTATTCGCGCGGCTCCAGTATGGTATCCCTATAGTGCAAGACTTAATTGTGTTCCTAACCCCGATGGAGTATTTGTCATTCATGGCAAGCGAACAGACTTAGGCGATTACGTTGATAAGCAAATTAAAAATTGGGCTACTGCAAAATTAAAACCTATTTTGGAAGCTAATTCATATCCAGTGTCGCCTGAGCTAAATAAAAAGTGGCCTAGGAATGTATATGATGAGATGGCTTCAGCCCAAGTACAATTACACAACGCCGACGATCATAAAGATGCTGCTAAATCCTTGGGCAAGTATGCATGATTCTATAGTTAACATATTGGGTCAGAAAGGTGGTCTGATTTAAGTAATGTGGAACCTGATACTAAAGCCAATATTGACAAATCAATCATGCGCGATGTGTTTTATAATCGAACATCGCAATACACGGGAACGTGTACTGAAGTTGGGGAATGCACAGATGCTGTATCTTGGACGGAGGTGAGTCAGTGCAATAGAAAAAATTAGTTTGTTATTAGTGTAGAAGTCCAATTTATTAATTTCGCAAATGAGAGTTTGTAATTTTTCTACGAAAAAGAATCTTCTCTATCAGACCTTTCACAGCCGAGCTTCTAGAATATCACGTATAAATTTTTAGCTATACAGCTCTCTTTATTGAGTAGTTGGCGGAGATTGTTACCAGAAATGATCGTATAATTTTCTGAATTATTAACCAGGCCAACGATTCGTTTTATTTTGTACTATACTTTAATAATACGAACTGATGCTACGATAACAATGCTATGAGGAGATGCCTGATGAGATACAGTGAACGAAATGGTTATAAACCCCCGCCAGGTAGTAGTTTTGAAAATATTCATCCAGATTTAAGAAATGCAATTTGGACACGAGTTTATAAAATAATTGATGATTATGTGTCTTATGGAGTTACTGGTTATAGGGATAGTAGGTTTTCTAAACGAGAGATCGCCGAGTTACTTTGGGCCGATTTTTTTAATAAGAATATTCGTGAATTGCCGTATGCTGGAGATTTTACAAAGAAGATTAATGAAATATATAATAATCTAGAATGGTGTGAAGTGTATGACTTGGTCGAGTGGTTGATAAATAGAAATAATGAATATCATAGAAATAAACTTTCTGAAGAGTTTAATAAAATACTTGAAAAATACAATTCTCAATGTAGAGTAGTTAATGGTCTAATTCAGGAAATTTCTGATAAAGAGCTAATCGAAATATTCATTAATAGCGTTGCAGAAGCGCCGAACGATATTGTCAAAAATCATTTGAAAGAAGCGCAGAGGCTATATTCAGACAGAAAAAGTACAAATTTTAAATCATCTTGCCTTGAATCCATTAAGGCGATCGAAGCTTGCTTCCAAGATTTTTTTGGAAACGAAGATAAGCTCGGAGATAATGTTAAAAAACTAAAAAAAGACCGAGAACTAAATCAACATATCATTGAAATATTAACTAAGATTAACGCTTTTAGGGGTAACGATGTAGCCCATGCAGATAAATTGGAAGGATATGATATAACTAAATCTGATGCCATATTAATTCACACTCTTTGTATTGGATTTGTTAATTATCTTAAATCTCTCAATACTATAAATGATAAATAGTTTTTGCAGTTTGTAAGTATCTCTAGCTGGCGTTTTGAAGCATGACTGCGGATAGTCTCAGGTCTAGCTACATCTAGTTAATATTCATACTGATTCAAAGGTATAAGGCATTGATAGTCATCATTATAGCCTGTCAACTGTGCTATACTTTATTAAGATACATATAAAGTGTTCAATACAATCAATATCTAAACAATAATGTGGAGAGGCTAAAATGAGAAGATCTGTTTTTGGACGAGAATTTCCTCCTAGCGTCCCTAATATGAGGGCTATGTTAGAAGATAAAAGTAGAGAATTAATAATGATTTGTGAGGATGTTTTTCAGAAACAAGAAAGGCCTGCCTCTGATCTTGTTAATGTACTTGTAGAAAATTTTAGGTTATTGTCAGATCAGTCGAATGAGATCCGTAAACAGATAAATAGTGCAATAAATATATTTGCTAATCAATTTACTTCAATTGATGGTAAAGTTTATAAAAAAGAAGAAGGAATGCTGGTAGAAGATAAGTCGAATGAGCAGGAATCCCACTGGGAAGAAATAATAGGGATGCTCGAATGTTATCACCATATTCAAAGAAATTTTTATGAAATCACATCTATTTATTTAAAACTATCAGTATCAGAAAAGAGCCTCTATTGGGAAATGCAAAGAGTTCAAAACCCAGGCCAAGTGGCGATAAATTTGGACAAAATTATTGAAAAATTTAGCAATAATTTTTTGGCTGCCCCTGCAAGATTATATGTTTTGGGTGATTTATTTCGTGGATACCATAACGAGAAAGGCCAATTATTACTCTATCAAACAGTTGCCGCAGCAAAAATATGCAAAGTTGATTTCATGGTTGTACCTGGTCCGAATAATTTAGCTACAATTAAGGTCAAAGAAAATAGACGAGACACAGAAGCGATGGCAACTGCAAAATTAAATGATGAAAAAGTAGCTGATCAATCCCCGCGAGGGTACGTAAGGTACTTGCTTGATGAAACTATTTATGGACAACCTAGTGCATTAGAGTGTGTCATTCTGCAATACTGTCCCGATCAGAATTTTGTGTTTTTAGATACTGCAGATACAGAAGGTAATCATTTATATTATTTAAGCGAGAGCTATGTCACGGTTATGCATGAATTAGGACATATGTGGTCATTCCTACGAGGAATCAACTACCATCCTGAAACACCCATTCCTACTAGACTTGAACCGTTTCATACGGCAGAGGAGTATTTGACAACTAGTGAGAGGCCCTATTGCGAAGATCGATTTGATCCATTGAAAATTAGGAGAGTGGGGCATAGTGCGAGAGAGTTTAAAAATATGGATGATTTTAAAGATAATAAAGAATTTCTTATCGATCGGGACGTGAAGTTGCAACGGCAAGGGGACTGCGACAAATATTTAAAAAGAGGATTAGAAGAACCTAAAGAAAGTAATTTGAATAAATCAAAATGAGCCGTAAATTTTATAAAGTAGTCATTTACTAAAACAAACTTTTGATGCGTGATTATGTTCTATGTCGGATATAGGAGCAGTGTTAGTCTTAACTGTTTTAAGGAATTCAGAAAATTGATTGAGATTTATTATTAACTCAGCAGGCAATGCTTTCAGTTCTTTGCCCGCGAGCATAGCTTTATTACAAAGCTGTTCAATTTCAGGAATTAATGATGCATGGGGAACGTTAACTTCGGGTGCTTTTAACAACGCCATGAAATTTGGCCAATCTTTTACAGGTCCGACACCTTCCATTTTTTTGTAAGTCTTAGTAGTGTTACACCCTTCTTTGGTAGCTTTACCACAGATATATAGCTGATCACTATTTGTTAAGAAAAATGTCGCATCTTTTGTAATGCTGATATTTTCTGGAATGAAATCCAATTTAAAAGAATGCACGCCAGGAATTCCAAGGCAGTGGCCCAAACATAGCTGACCAAATCCATTTTCTCCAAATGAATAGAAGTGGTCATCACATTGGATGATTGTGTGGAATATACTCGCCATTACATTTTTTGCTTTGTTGACTTGAGGGATCTCCACAAGTTCCTGCATGACACCACGACATCCAGGTAGCACTTGACCAGAGTCATTCGTTCCTGATCCGAAAACGTTCCCATATTTATTTACAAAAAAATTGGTTTTTGTGCTGATCCCCATTGAAATTATTTCACTAAGTTTTGGAACTTTATAGGGTGTGCGGCAATTAACTTTCTTTGAAATATCAAGTAATGCTTCTCTATCCTGACCAGTAATTAATCGTAATCTATCTTGACCCGTGATATATACATCACCTGATTCTGCAAGATAATAAGCGCAATCAACATTCGCGAGAATTTGTACTATCCTTGGAAGACCTTTGAGTTGAGAAAAGTTTTCAATTTCGATAACATCTCCGTGACCTAAAGCACCGAACTCATTTTTACCTCGGCTGTATACTGTTCCATCATTCAATAATATTAGGTCAAATCCATTTCCTTTCGCGACTTGACATAGTGATTTTTGATGAATGTATTGCAGTATTTTTTTTACATAAGCCTGAATAAAATTGCTCGCAAAAAATGATGATACTTGACGAGAACGTAGCAGATCTTGCAGCGATAATTGTTCTGCAATTAATGTTATAGCTTTTTCAGGTAATTGTTGCATGCTGATTCTCTTAGTTAGAGAGTAATTTTCAGAACAGGATCTTATCATAATATGATGAAAATATCAATAAAAATCATGCCAAATCAAGTTTAAGCCAGTCACGTTACGTAAAATAATCTTGGCGAATATTTGTCTAGAGCATTATTGACTTAGGAATAGGTGGGTTGCATTTGCAATTGATTGGGGTAGCGAGCGCCAAGAACTAATACTAAGGATGGCATGGATCGGTGATGATTTAGAGATTGATTTCTGAAACTTGTGTTCTTTGATAGTTTAGTCACAACGGTTGTAAATTTCTAAATTTGTGCTATCATTTGATAGCACATTATTAATTGGGAGATTGTCTATGCAAACATACTCTGTTCGAGACTTACGAGAGCATACGGGGGATATTATTCATGGGGCTGAAGAGGGGAAATTAGCGCTGATCACCAAGCATAGCAAACCCGTATTTTTGGCTGTTCCTTTTAATGAAATTATGCTTGAAAACGGACTGCAGATAGCTTTGGCTATTGAATTATATCGAGAACATATTGTGAGCCTTGGTAAAGCATCAAAAATTGCAAAATTATCGATAGAAGAGTTCTTGGAAAAATTAACCGCTTTATCAATAGCTATAGTGGACTATCCTCCTGAGGATGTTCAGAAAGAGCTTAGAATCATGACCAAACAGTTAAAGAAGAAATGATCATTGTCTCAGATGCGAGTCCATTAATTGGTCTAAGCCAAATCGGACAGCTGTCGTTATTAAATAAACTATTTAAGGATGTCATTATACCCCCGATGGTTGCATTTGAATGCACGGAGTTATCTCATAAACCAGGTGCAAAAATAATACAAAAAGCTATTGATCATTCTAAAATTATTGTTTACCAAGATGGTATAGAACCTGTTAAAAACCTTTCGGCTATATTAGGTCCGGGAGAAATAGAAGCCATCGCACTTGCTAAACAATTAAAGGCATCTCTTTTGATCGATGAAAGACTAGGAAGAAATGCAGCGGCTCAACTTAAAATTTCTGTCATAGGCACAGGTGGCTTGTTGCTAGCAGCAAAACAGCAAAAAATTATTTCAAATGTAAAGGCTCTAATGATTAAATTGATGAATACCGGTTATAGGATAGCTCCTGAGCTAGAAGACACTATATTAAAATTAGCGAAAGAAAAATGAGGATACTGTGAGCTAAATCAATTTCAATTTTACCTTGACCCATTGAACTTTTTAAAATTTTCTTTCCACAAAATATCTTAGAAGATTTCAACTGAAGAAACATTGTTATTTTCTTGAAGTGAATATAGTTGAGGAGTGCTGGATGGTTGTGACGTCTTGGCACAAGATTTGATTGTTAGGATATGCGCGCATATCGATCACGGTATTATCATGTTCATCAGCGGATTTTCGGGGCTGTTTGTAGTTTTGTTGTGCACTAAACAGGGTGATTGAGCGTAAGGGGCTTTTAGTTGGAAATACACAACCTATGTAAGAGAGTTGCTCTTTCATGATTGCTTCCTGGCAGGAATAGAGTCATTACTTTCAGCAGTGGTTGCGAACTGTATGATTGGCTATAAATATGTCCTAGTTATGAAATAATTGTACGGTATTGCTAATATTGCTTCAGCATTATAACATTATTCATATCGCACAAACATAAGCATTAACATCAATATCTTTCACTGTAGCTGTAAATACATAATTAGAAAACATTTTAAATTAAGAAAATGGTGGACAAAATCTATCTGACATTAGTTTTTATTTAAGTAATTATAAAGCCATCATTTTGAAGAGAAACAATATGTGGTCCAGGAACATTTTCAACTTCTTCAATTTTTTTAATCAATGAATCAAGTTTATCTGGATCCCATTGAATTGTATTGTCTTCATTCGAACGAAAGTTAACACCATCATCAAAAGTATCTTCAGTAATATGAAATGTAGCTTTTTTAGAATTATTTATGAGCGCATGTACGAGATGGTATTCATAATGTTTACCATCATTAAGTTTCTCGCCGCTCCTTATAAATGCCCATGCCCCGGAGCTAATTTCAGCTCGAGAACTGGCTGCTAAAGTCACTAA
Organism: uncultured Gammaproteobacteria bacterium; assembly: GCA_964446105.1. Classification (GTDB taxonomy): domain Bacteria; phylum Pseudomonadota; class Gammaproteobacteria; order JAIEPX01; family JAIEPX01; genus JAIEPX01. The sequence goes on from CAYUMZ010000010.1 coordinate 9,417, forward strand.
CATATGACCAATAGATGAAGTGTTCATAGTTATCTCCTAAGTTTAAAATATATATGATCCAAATGCAGTATAGTGCAGTTCAGTTAATTTTACATATTTATACTGAAGCAATAAAAGGTAAGTCTCAGCGTTGCATCGTGAATTGTGATAGGTTTTGCAAAATTGTTGTTAAATTTCTCATAAATTATATTTTTTATTGTTTTAAATTATCATTTATGAAGTGTAAATAGAGGAGTTATTCACCAGAAGCATTTGGTTTGTTGTGCAAATAATTTTTATATATACATGTTTTCAGAAATTGCAGTGCTATGTAATGTAATCTCCAAGCACTACTAAATTTTGAAAATACAAAAACCCCAGATCCCCTTCTGACGCTTGTAATATGATTTCAGCTGAATCATTGATGCTTCAATAAATCAACTTTCCTTCGAAAGGTTCTTTAAAAGCGTTAGATTTCTTTAATTGAGCAAGAGCAAGGTCGTATACCAGAAAATTGATACTTGCAGTAAATTCTTGTGCACGACAAAGCATTTTAATATAAGCCTCGGGGTCCTTGCTACGGCTCAGTCTTCGTAGTGCTAAAAGATAATCTTCACGATAAACAGTAGGAATAATGATGCGACATTCGTTATTGTAGACAAGTTCCGAATTCATCATGATTCTTGAAATCCTGCCGTTGCCGTCGACAAATGGGTGAATTTCAGAAACAACGAACATGATATAAATAGCTCTAGGTAAGCCTTTATCAAGGGAGTGATAAAATTCGAAAGCTTTTTCAAGTGTGCCCATTACTAACTCCGGATTCACGAAATGGGTACTTCCCGCTCTATTAGCTATCTCTTTAAATTTTCCTGGCAATCGATCCTTACGCACTGACATGAGTGTGTAGTGTCTAGACTGTAATAGCCTAATCAAGTCTTTAACTGTTTCTGGTGTTGTTTTCATTTCAGTAATGCTTGATACTAGTTGATATGTACCCAATATATCGTGCGAATCTTCAGGTCGCTCTTTGATAATTCTTTGTTCAAAAACTATTTCTTTGGCTTCACCCACTAGAAACTCCGTTCCTTCGATGTAGTTTGAGAAATACGCTTCAAAAAAAGCTAAGTTGTTATTCCATTGCTGTTCTTTATGATGAAAGGTTATTTTAGGCAAAATACTTCGAATCAATGACTCGCAAAGAATCGAAAATAATTCTACTCGATCTGTATCATAGGCCTTACTAGCTGCTCGTGCTTTTGCATCAGGTGCGCTAAGCTTTGCATTTTGAGTCCCCAATAAAGTGCCGATTATATTGTCGAGTAATGTAAACTCTTTAGACAATCCTAGAGCGGGATAGAGTAGTCTTGCTTGATCACGTAACTGATTCAACTCATCATCACCATGAATACGAGCCAACTTATCGAGATGAGATTCTATATATGTTTTACCTAATGATTTAGCCATTTTGCCGCGACTAGGTTCCAAATTCTCGAGTAACGCCCTAGGCCGAGAAGCCAAAAATAATCGTTCCATAAATGGTGTATCTCCAGGTTGAGGCCCTGGACCTTCTATCAATCGAATGGTTAATCCTGGTAACGAGATTTTTTTCGTATATTTATAGGACAGTACTATAAAACCAGCAGGAGAAACGCCCCCTTCTAGCGCGCTGCGATGACTGATCACTCCCTCAGGAAATAAATGACTGATAATGAGATAACGATTGCGTTTGATAATATCAACAGGCTTATCCTTCATATTGGAGGTATAGATTCGAGGTGCAAGCTTTCGAAGCACTTCAGCTTTTATAGCCCTATGGATCCTTGCGGTAGTCTTTGTGTCTGAGGAGCTAAAAACAACCTCAGGCCATTCCCCGGCGAATAAATCTTCCACTAACTATCTCCAATCATGGAATAACGTAATAAATTTTCCACTAAAACCCGTTTTTTGTCAAATATTTTCCACTAACATCAGGGGTGGTCCAACAGTCTGATTCTTGTTAGAACTATTCAATTTCTCGAAGTTCTTTAGGCAAAGCGAAGGTAATAGTTTCTTCGCGGCCCGCCAGTTCATTCACTATAAAAGTTAAGTGTTAAGAGTTAAGAGGACATATCAAAGTTTGATGCATTCTCCGATGCATGACAACATCGTATGGATATATCAAACTTGGATCTGATTCTGTTCCAATTATTTTTAGAGTAGTAATAATAAAAAAATTAAAATGTCTTTGATTTAGACATCTCAATCGCTATCCAAGTATAACAGCTAATCCTGATTATTTACTTGATCAATCGCCGACTCCCAAATGACATTCTTATCAATAAGAATAGGTTTTATATTATCCAACGCAAGTTTTTTGGATACTTTTTTCACTTCGGTTTCATTAATACAGGTAACGTAGATTTCTTCCAAATTTTTATTTTCCTTAATTGCATCTAGCAGATGCTGATCTGACTCGAATGAACATCCAAATATTAATAATTTCCCTTTAATTTTTTTCAATAAATCGTGACAATAGTTGTGATAATCAGATTCCGAATCAACTAGTGCTTTCTTTAGATACCATCTATCTTCCATAATTATATAAGGTCTTAGTTTGCCTGAAAATAAATCATCTATCGAAATATTGTTGCTATCAATAAAATTTATTTTTTTCAGTTCGTTAGGCTCATTAGCGATAATAAACTATGACCCATGTAAATAATATATTTTCGCTACTTTATATGTGCTATAATTTTGTAGCTTACATTTTATGTATTCTTGTTTACTAAATGCTCTCTCTGAAGCATCTCCATGATAAAATTCTTGAAGACAATTATCATATTCCCCATTGTCATTTTTTGTTATAAAACCATCAAAATACTTATCTTTTCTCTTAAGGATTTCAAAATACAATATCGGATCATAATTGATAGTAAATATATTTCTCCGGTCATCTAAAAACCGATCGCAATGAAATTTATTTAAATTCGGATATTTATATGCTGTGAACAAATCATTGATACATTCACGTTTATCTTGCTTAAGTAAGTTACATAAATTCTGTATATAGAACAGTAGTATTTTTTTTAATATTTTTCTTCTGATTATTGATAAATCTAATTCTGGACTATTAGCTGATTCAAATTCAAAAATTTCAGGAATTGAATCCTTAGTAAAAACGGTATCTTTTTTCCATTCAAATGCTTTATTCAATGTCGGATGAGATAAACTAAACCCATTGCCTAACAACAAATTTGGAACCTCTTTAACTTCCTTAAGAAATTCATCCATAGAGAATTTTCTGCTCATAGATCCTCCCTGCATAATGATCTTTGTTCTAGTGAAATTATAGCTCACTCATGACTAGTTATCAGGAGGCTCATTATTTTAATGGGGAACATTATGAGCACATAATATATTAGTTCACTTGTGGAAAAATATAAATTCGGCTTGATTTTTATACTATACTTAAGTAGCCATCTTCTAATTACATGGAAGTAGTTAATGAATGTTATTGAAAAAGCTAATTATCTATTATTTGAGCTGAATAGAATGTACCCGAAACTGGGTCAATCGTTTCGTTTGAATGAAATTATCGATAAATTTAGTAGTAAATCTGATGAAGAAAAAAAAGAAATAATATTTTTAATTCAAGATGTGTTAGCAAAAGAGCTAAATTATCTTGTTGATGATAACCCAAAAAATAACAAGCAAAAATATAAAATCACGCCGAAGGGCCATGTATTTCTGAATGATGTTTTACATAAGTCCGTACCGACAAATACTGTTTTTTGTGCAATGTGGTTTAATAAAAAAACTAATGTTTTATGGGAAAAGGGAATCAAACCATCAATAGAAAAAGCTAAATATGATCCAAAAAGAATGGATGAAGAACACTTTACAGAAAATGTAATGGCAAAAATGTATCAACTCATTAATACTAGCAAGTTCATAATAGCAGATCTGACCGGTCAGAGACCTTGTGTATATTACGAAGTTGGGTACGCTAAAGCTCATGCTATTAAGGTAATATTAACAGCAAAGCATAAAACAAAAATACACTTTGATGTGTATCAATATCCAATAATTTTCTGGGAAGAAGATAAATTAGATAAATTCTCCTCTAATCTATATGACAGAATCATCAATATCATGTCATAACTATCGGAGTATAATGAGGTTAGATCTAACATTGTACATCTATTCAAAAATAGCACCATTGGATAAAAAATAACCCGACTGACATTATGTTTTAAAGCAATATCTTAAGTGAAACCTGGGACTTCGTGTGCAACAGGGCTTAGGTAAAACAATACTTAATCCTAAGATCAACTTCAAATACAAGCTAGTACGATAAGCGTACCATTGTGTGGCTAATTAAGGCAATTGCGCAATGTATGGAATCTGCTATTCAGGCTTGACTTCAATGCCCAGCGTGATAGGGTACCCGTATTTACCAACCTAACTGAGGAACCGACCGTGAAGACATTCAATATTGTTCTGAGTATTGTAGCGGCTACTGCCATTGGAGTAGCGAGTGTGGCGACATTTGGAGCGGCGACTACGGCTCCAGTATCAGCGACTTTCAGTGCCGATCAAAAGTCTCAAATTGAGCAAATTGTGCACGACTATCTTGTTAATAAGCCTGAAGTATTGATTGAAGCATCGAAGGCTCTTCAACAAAAACAAATGGCTGAAGTTTCTTCTAAGGCGAAGGATGCCATTTCAAAAAATGCAGCAGCATTATTTAATGCGTCTCTATCTCCAGCGTTAGGTAGCGCAAATGGCGATGTGACAATTGTTGAGTTTTTGGATTATCAGTGTGGCCATTGTAAAGCAATGTCTACTATTATTGGCGAACTCGTCAAAGCGGATCCAAAAGTTCAAGTGATTGTTCGCGGACTTCCAATTTTTGGCGAATCTTCAAAAACTGCTACTAAAGCTGCAATTGCTGCGAATAAACAAGGGGCAGATAAGTTTGCTAAATTTAATGATGCATTGTTAGCTAGCACAGAACCATTAAATGAAAAAAATATTTTCGCATTGGCGAAAAAATCAGGATTAGATGTGACAAAGCTTAAAAAAGATATGACGGCTAAAGATGTTGAAGATCAAATTAATGAGAATTTTCGTTTAGCTCGTGAATTAGGTTTAATGGGAACGCCTGCATTTATTTTAGGTAATCGTAGTTATAGCAAAACAGAATTTGTTCCTGGTGCTACTTCCAAAGATGAATTATCTGCGCTTATTACCAAATTAAGAAGCTAATTATTCGTTAGGGGAAGATTGGATCTTCCCCTTTTTTACTGAAGATGAGTCTGTTTTTAATCGAGTGACCGATGACAACACCAAAAACTTTCCAAGAACTTATTTCAAGACTTCATGATTTTTGGTCTAAACAAGGTTGCGTGGTTGTGCAACCATTAGATCTTGAAGTTGGTGCGGGTACTTTTCATCCCGCCACTTTTTTGCGTGCAATCGGTCCTGAGCCGTGGTCTGCAGCATTTGTTCAACCCTGTCGTCGTCCAACGGATGGACGTTATGGTGCTAATCCTAATCGCGCACAACATTATTATCAGTACCAAGTGATTTTAAAACCCTCTCCTAATGATATTCAGGAAATTTATTTAGATTCACTGCGTGCGTTGGGAATTAATCCTCTCGAGCATGATATTCGTTTTGTGGAAGATAATTGGGAGTCTCCAACACTGGGTGCTTGGGGTTTGGGATGGGAAGTGTGGCAAAATGGTATGGAAATAACGCAGTTTACTTATTTCCAACAAGTAGGAGGTTTGGAGTGTAAGCCTGTCACTGGAGAAATTACCTACGGTCTTGAACGAATTGCGATGTATCTCCAAGGTGTTGAGAGTATGTATGATGTTTTATGGACGGAACACGATGGTCGTCGTGTAACCTATGGTGATGTTTTTCATCAAAACGAAGTTGAAATGTCCAAGTATAATTTTGAACACGCCGACGTCGAACATTTAAAACATTTATTTTCGAATTATGAAAAACAATGTCATGAATTAATTGCGCTCAGTTTACCTTTGCCCGCTTATGAAATGGCTCTCAAAGCTTCGCACACTTTTAATTTGTTAGATGCGCGACGCGCAATCAGTGTCACAGAACGACAGCGATTTATTTTGCAGGTGCGTAAGCTGACGCAAGCGGTAGCGCAAAGCTATTATGATGCGAGAGAAAAATTAGGTTTTCCATTATTGCAGGATAAATAAGATGAGTAAAAAAGCAAACACGGATGTCAACGCCACCCTAAATTTTCTTGTTGAAATTGGTACCGAAGAATTACCCGCAAAAATGCTACCTACTCTAGCTAATAGTTTTTGTGATGGAATTAAAAATGGCTTAATTCAAGGAGAATTAAAGCATGAATCTGTGACATGGTTTGCGACTCCTCGTCGATTAGCAGTACTAGTTTCATCTTTAATCACTCAGCAACCCACGCGTCATGTTGTACGTTTGGGGCCAGCAAAACAAGCTGCATTTAATCCGCAAGGAGAGGCCACCCCTGCCGCTTTAGGTTTTGCCCGATCCTGTGGCGTTGATCTCAAAGATATCGCGTTTAAAGAAACAGATCAGGGCGAGAGGTTGTACTTTGAACAGCATCAGCCAGGTGCGGCTACACGCACGTTACTCGCTTCAATTGTTAACGAGGCGCTGAAAAAATTACCGATTCCAAAACCGATGCGCTGGGGAGCAAACGACACACAATTTATTAGGCCCATTCAATGGGTGGTGATGTTATTCGGTCAAGAAGTTATTCAAGATGCTGTAATGGGTATGATTCCCACTCAATTAAGCTACGGTCATCGATTTCATCATCCTGAAAGGATTGCGATTAAAGAACCTACTACTTATGTTGCTCAATTAATGGATGCAAAAGTAATGGTTGATTTTAATAATCGCAAAAATGCTATACAAGAAAAAATTCAAGCGTGTGCGAAGGCTATTGGAAATCCAATCATCGATGAAGCACTTCTCGATGAAGTCACTGGATTAGTTGAGTGGCCTGTTGCATTGTTAGGAAAATTCGATTCAAAATTTCTTGTGGTACCACAAGAAGCCTTAATTTGTGCGATGCAAGTCCATCAAAAAAGTTTTGCCGTTCAAGATAAAGCGGGAAAAATACTCCCGAACTTTATTACGATTAGTAATATTGAAAGTGTTAATACCAATTCAGTGATTGTTGGAAATGAACGAGTTATTCGTGCACGATTATCTGACGCCGAATTTTTCTATCAAGAGGATATTAAGCATAGTTTAGAAGCTTTTTTAGAGAAATTAAAATCAGTCGTTTTTCAAGCGAAATTAGGCAGTGTCTTTGAAAAGACCACGCGAAATAAACAATTAGCACATAAAATTGCGGGTCTCATTCAAGCCAATCCTGTGCAAGCAGAGCGTGGAGCACTGTTAGCTAAAGCGGATTTAATG
>CAYUMZ010000011.1:0-16743 GCA_964446105.1 uncultured Gammaproteobacteria bacterium
AATATTTTGTTGGGTTAAATATATTTGATCTAAATGCTCAGGATATAGAAGTAAGAACACCATTGAGTTGGGCAGCTGGGGAGGGGCAGTTAGAGATTGTGAGATATCTCATTGTAAAAGGAGCGAAAGTTCAAACTAAAGATGACAAAGGAAAAAGCCCTTTCTTGTGGGCCGCTGCTAGTGGTAACGAGGTGATGATGAAGTTTCTAGAGAGGTACTTCGATATTAGTGGAGAGGTATGTAATATAAGATTTACTGCTCTTCATTATGCTGCTAGTGGAGAATTTTGTGCGATTTACCTCCCCTTGGTAGAATATTTGATTGGATTAAAAAAGTCTGATCTAGAAGCTCAAAATTTAGAAGGAGAGACGCCATTAAGTTTAGCGGCAAAATGGGGTCATTTAGATGTTGTGAAATATCTCCTCGAAAAAGGCGCTAAGGTTCATGTAAAAGATCGGGCTGGAAAAAGTCCAATCTTGATGGCAGCTCAAAATGGTGAGCTGGAAATGGTAAAGTTTCTCGAGAATTATTTCGATATTTCGGTTGAGGTTTGCAATGCTAAATTAACTGTACTTCATTATGCGGCTAGCAGTGGTAATACAGAGTTAGTAAAATATTTGGCGGGACTAAATAAGCTTGATATAGAAGCTCAAGATATAGACGGAAGAACATCATTGAGTTGTGCAGCCGAGCAAGGTCATTTTGAAATCGTGAAATACCTTCATCAACGGGCGGGTGCCGCAATACATCCAAAAATATTGGAGGGTAAAACACCTCTCGAATTAGCAACCAAAAATGGGAAAGATGAGATAGTAGAGTATATAGCTCGTTGTTCGATGAGTGAGTCAGCGGAAATATTAGCAGAAGCGGTGGAATGTCTCGGCTCGTATGATAGGCGAGCAGCTATTTTTAATGATTATTTTTTTTATGGTGTTTCTTCAGAGGAATGGAAAATTATATGTAGATGTTTTTCACGCGTAGAATTTAAAGAGCTTACATTGCGCCATCCTAAAAATTTAGGCGATAATGATCTCGAAGAATTGTTAAAGGGAAGTAAACAGCTTGTTAGAATTCAAATAGATGGTGAAAGCCAATTAACTGATCGCGGGCTAAGCCAAAAACTTTTGAATCGACCTTCTTTGCAAATTCTTCAGCTTTATAATTTAAATAATTTTTCAAAGCTATCTAAAAATGGAATTATTTCAAAAGCGGAAACTTTAACGGAGCTTGTTATTGACAGTTGTAACACAATCACACTGATTGATTTGAGAGCCCCAAATTTACTAGTAGCTTATTTTGGTAATTGTTCAAAATTGAATGTTATAAGATTAATTTCTTCCAAGCTGAAAAAGATGGGGATTGCTAACTGTGTTTCATTCTCTTCAATAGAAGTTAATGCAAAAAATTGTGTTCTGGATGTTCAAGGCATCGGCTCAAGATATGTGGAAAAAATTTATGAAAGTTCTGCTCGAGCACGGTTTTTTAGTAAATGCAATGTTCTAAAAATTAATGCTTCGCCATATGAGGAACCTATTATCAGCATGTTAGGAATTAATGAACAGCGCTGTGGTACGAGTTCACTCCATAGTAGATTAACGGGTAATGAACCTTTTTCGGAATTTATTCGATATAATTCAGATTCGCACAGCTGTAAGATCATAACAATGAAAATTTCAGATACATTAGAATGCAAATAGAAAGTCTGGGACCATCGAAATGATTTTAGTTACCTAATCACCGAAACTTATCTATTCGAATACATAAGAGAAAGCCATATACTTATTATTGCTATTTCATATGAAGAGGTTACTCATTATAGTAATTATATGCTAAGGTCACAATTTAAAGAAATAATAAAGCCTGATTTATCGGATGATTGCGTGTGTATTTTAGCAGGTACTATGGCCGATGTTGCTCCTCATGAAGAGGAATTGCATAGGTTTTCAGAGAGACTCCAGGAGCTTGTAGACGAAATGGGGCTTTTCGCACAATGTATTACAAGCGCTAAAGATAACACTGGTATTGAATCGCTTCGAGAACTGATAAAACTGGCAATTAAGGAGTACCATCTAAACGCCGTTTCAAGCCTAAAACGCAAAATTTTATAGAACATGTTGCGATTTATTAGTGCTGAATCTATTTTTTAATGTGCGATATTTTATTCTCGGGCAATATTAGATTTTCGCTTACCTTCTGATTTTGTAAAAGTCTGTTAGTTTTTCCACTACACGTTCATTTTGAATTGGCAATCCCACGCTGACACGGATATGATCAGGCAAGCCATATTCTGCTAAATCTTTTATATTTATTCCTTCTTTTTCTAGCGTATGACACAGAGGTTTTGCTAGGCCAGGAAGCTTAATGGTTAAAAAATTGCCGGCATCGCCGTAGTATTTGAGTCCAAGTTTGTCACAACCTCTCATAAGCTGATTCAGCCCATCACGATTTTTTCGACGATATGCTCTCAAGGTAACTTCATCAGAAATCGCTGCATAGGCGCCAGCGAGGCTGAGTGAATTAATCATAAAGGGAAACGTATAGGGTTCAATTTTCTTAATCACGTTCTCATGTGCGATGCAATATCCCATTCTTAATCCACTGAGACCATAAGCTTTTGAAAAAGTTTTTATCACCACACAATGAGGATATTTAAGAGTAAGTGGGATAGCAGACTGATAATTCTTATTGTCCACATACTGAGAATAAGCTTCATCAATAATGATTAAGGTTTTTTCGGGAACATTTTGAATGAATTTTTCTAAATGATCTGGCTCTATAATATAGCCCATGGGATTGCTCGGATTAACAAGAGCAATCAAGTTTGTATTTGAATTAATTGCCTGGTGGATTTTATCTAGATCTTGATGGCCGTTAGTGTGGGGTATTTTTATCATTTTTGCGTTGTTTGTTATTGCTAATTTGTCATATAAAACGAAGGTCAAATCCGGGATAATAACTTCACTGCTAGGTGTCAAATGTGATCTAAAAATTAAGTCAAGAACTTCGCTGGAGCCATTTGCCATTAATACATTTTTTGAATGAACATTATGAAATTTGGCGAGATTATTTTTTAGATCATTTTCCAATTTGACAGGGTAGCGGTTTAGGTTGTGTAGTTCACGTATGATAGATGATTTTACGTTTTCACTGACGTCGTGAGGGTTTTCATTTTTAGTTAAATCAATTAGATCGATTTCATCTAAAATTTTATTTTCCTTTAAAGTGCTCATAACTTAATCTCCTTTTTCAGTGTAAAAAATTGCTTAGAATTTAATAGCCATAATAAGGCTATTAGTTCAAATATCGCCATAATTATCAGAATCATTCTTAGTGAAGCAGTTGCTGATAGTGCGAATCCCGTTTGTAGATAATAGACGCTTTTATTAATGAAAACACCCGTAAAAAATGCGGTACTAATATTCGTGAAGTTTAAAAGCGTTAAGCATTTACCTAGATGAATATTGTGAAATGATTTTGCAAGAATTGCATAGCTAATAGTTATCAATCGTGCTGTGAAACCGAATATTATCCACTTAATAGGCGAACAAAATATTATTTGTGGTGATAAAAAGCATTGGCATGCCACAAATAATATAATGCCACTTATTAATATGAAAAACATATCTACTTTATATTGAATATTTATATAATTTATAATATAGCCTGAGGACATTATTCCGGCGATAAGTGATAGTGTTGTGGCAAAAATGTCATGTTGTCCAATGCACTTAACACGTCCAAGGCTCAACATAGAAATATTGATGCCAAAGCATAGTGAAGTGAGCGGAGCTAATTTCATAAATACCTGGCTTTTGATGATATAACCAGCGCTGTGAATATGATCGCTTAAAGTTAGATGAAGGCTTGAATTTGGCGTCTCTCGATTCTTGTAAATGAGTAAGGCTATAGCCAGCGTCAATCCTGCCAGAGAAAGAATAATGGGCTGCCAGCTATAAGAAGATAATAGGTACTTTAAAGATACTGTACCGAGCCCTCCGCCCAGTATACCAATGGCCATGAATAATGAAATGTAAATAGATAATTGTGATTTTGGGACTGTTTCAATAATTATTTTTAATCCTGTCACGAGCCCTCCAGAAAATCCTATTCCAATGAAAATTTGAGAAAGAATTAAGAGTGGATATCCTATTGGATATTCACAGATAATCATTCCCAGAAAAGCGGTCATAAACAGTGTTGCCTGAGTCCAATATGATCCAAATCGATCGAGTAATATCCCTAGTGGAATTTGGAATAACCCAAACGACACACAATACACACTTATCAATATTGACATTGGCGCGTTAGATAGATTAAAAGATTCTCTCATTGATGCGGTTAAGATAGGGTCGGCTTTACTGAAAAAAGCGGTTAAAAAGTAACCAGCAATAAATAAACCCAATACTTTGGAATAGCGTTTAGTGTTGGATACTGCCTGCGTAATATCGTTTATACCAATTTCTTTCATGTTAAAACTCCACGGGATAAGTTGGAGCCTTGCCATCTCTAATTAATTCTGGAATAGAGGGAGAGCCATTCTCCCAGACGAGTAACATAGAACGTTTAGGAGAATAGCCTTGATGGCGAATATTAGCTGGCATTGCAGCAACATCACCGGGTTTCATCGTAATTTTAGCAAGAGGCTCTCCGGTTTCCTTATCTTCAATATTCCACGTGATTTCATCGCTCAATTGTATAAACCATTCAACCCTATCGTTTCCGTGAATTATCGGTAATTTATGTTCTTCAGTGGTGGGACAGAATAAACTATCTTTCACTACCGAGCATACCGAAGGGTTCCACGTCACATCAGACCTTGAAAGATAGGAGAATAAATTAAATCCACCCAGTTCCGATTCAAACCCCGGTTCTGCTAAAATGCAAGGCTCCTCTTGATCAACATCCAGAAAGTGCCTATTAATAGGAAAGCCATCTTCACACCGTCGAATTTTTGCATCATTTGGTAAGCCTACCATTCGCTGTGCAACAACACGTTTTCTATGAATGGCCTTATTGGGACCTTCGGTTGTATCGTGCCACGGCGCGATTGTTTCTTGCGGCGCAGCAAATGGATCAAAATTGCCTCCGCACCAATTTTCAAGAATCAGCATGAATACGGTTTTAATATCATTCAGTTCATGAGTTTCTGAGTAGTGTCTATTCAATTTTTTATATTGGGTATTGTATTTACCTGCAAAGAGTTCTACTTTTCCATAATAATTGCAAGTACCCACAACATGGTCAAAGTTAACTACACCATAAAAAAAATCCCAAGCAATATCTCGCATAACCGCTCTTAAGAAATCATCAATCGAGAGGGTATGCTCTCCACCAGGCCATTTAACATACGCAAAATATTGATCTCGCTTAAAGGTAAAGCTGCCCAGAGAGAACTCTTTATGATGACAATGAGTTAACATTTCATTTCTCCTTCAGAATGACAAATATCTTTCCATTTTTCGATAGTTTGATTACCTAACAACGTTTGAATAATTACGACGCTGTTCCTTCGTGAGCTCAATCTATAAGCACGTTCTTGTGGTAAAAGAACCATATGTCCCTGGTGGGCGATAATTTTCCCCATAAATTGGCCTTTAGGTTTATCATCAAGTAAGACCGCGCCTTGACTCTGTGGAATATTCGATATCTCTGGTTCAATAAACGAGACTTCAACTTCTCCGCTCATCACGAGAGAGAATTCGTCGTGTTTGCATATGTACCAACTAGATGATCCTTCAATCCTAAGAACCTCAACAACGTATTCGAAGTTTTTTGCTATGGCTATTCTCTCAAAAGGCTTAGCATTATCTGCAACTTCAAATAAATTAGAAAATGCATAGTCTTTTGCAGTTCCTTGGAGTATTTCAATTGTGCCCTTTTCGTAGGATTCAATCGAGCCGAATTTAGTTTGTATATCTTCCATCTCACTCTCCTCTTTTAATAAATAATACATTTCGAACTTCATTAAATATGTCAAAAAGGTGATCTTGCGATTCAACATAATTTGATAACATTAAAATAACTGCCGCGCTGAATAGCTGCGATTCTTTAGAAGATAAATCAGCGTAGTATGATGTTAATCTTTCGTAAAGATCAGTTGAGTTTAAGTGATTCATAGTGACTCCTGTATAAAAATTTAAAGAATGATACAACTTCTTCATGGCGGTCTATTGGTGCTTGAAAACCGATATAATAATCTGGCCTAATAATTAAAATTTGATCACAAGCTAATTTATTTTTATCAAGTTCTTTTCGCGTAACTTGATATCGTTGTATTAAAGAATATGATTTGTGTTTTTCGACGATAAAAACAGGTAGAATTTTTAAATTATTAATTTCATCGAATTTTGAAAGATAATTTACTGCTTTTGATAGTTTCTCATTAGAATCACTAAAAAAAACAATAGTGAAATTATCTAACTCTGAATATAGCCATGTATCCTTTAAACCAGTTTTTAATCGGATATCTGGGCATTGATAGGAAAAATCATTGTTTATCCCTATATCTGTGTTATTGTAAAATGAAGCATTGTAAAGCTTTCCGCAATTAATTAACTTGGCTGAAAAAGGATATTTGATAGATAATTTTAATATTGCATTCCTGAAAGCCACTTCATAATCACTCTGCGGAGATATAAAGGTGGTGCTTAGGGTCGACTCTTTTATATTTTGATCAGCAGCTTGTATTCTTTCAAGACTATACCCATCAAGTATTTCGGCTGGGCTGTTGTTATTAATAACTGTTTCTAACCTCCAAGCGAGATTTTCAGCGTCTTGAAACCCGCTATTGGCACCTCTTGCGCCAAAAGGTGATACAACATGTGCAGCATCCCCCACAAAAAAGATGTTCTTATGTCTAAAATTGGTCATCCGTTTACAGCTGAATCTATAAATGCTCGAAAACAGAATCTCATAGTCAAAACTTTTACCAAACATCGATTGTATTTTTTTATTTAAGCGATGATCGGATAATTCATAATCATCATCTGCATTCGGCCCTAGTTGAAAATCTAACCGCCAAACATTCTTTGCTTGAGGGAGAAGCAATGCAGACTCTCCGTCACTGAAAGTAGGATTGAACCAAAATCGTCGTTCATTGGGCATCGATGTCTTTGTTTTAAAATCGATAACTAAATATTTATCATCAAATCTACTACCTTTAAACTCAAGGCCTAGGTGGGTTCTTACAAAACTATGCACTCCATCAGCAGCAATTAGATAGTCAGAATTTGAAGAGTATTTATCTGACTTAGATGCGACGTCTAATGTTATATTATGAGAGCTAGTAGTTACATTAATGAGTTCATGGCCTAATCGTAGGTCAACATTATTCAATTGACTAATTCTTTCTGTGAGAAACTTCTCAATATAGTACTGCTGAACATTTATAAATGCTGGATAGTGGCTACCTTCATCAGACTGATAATCAATTTCTGAAACTAAATTATTCTTATAATACGTTTTGGCCTGTTTCCAGTGTACACCTATTTTCATCACGTCGTTTAATACACCCAGTTTATCAAAATAGGCTAAACTTTCTTTTGAATAGCAAATTGCTCGCGAAGTATTCAGAATGGAGCTTCTTTTTTCGAGTACAATAACAGGTATATTACGTTGAGCCAAATCAATGGCTATGCTTAATCCAATAGGGCCAGCACCAATAACGACAACCTTTTTATTAATGGTATCATTCATGAATCATCTTTCCTTTTTTTAGGTCGTTAATCACTAATGATCCTCTTAATATTTGCTCTCTTTCGACTGCTTCAAATAAGGCAGTAATGTTCCCCTCCCCAAATCCTTGATTTCCTTTACGTTCGATAACCTCAAAAAACAGTGGCCCCAGTAAATTTTTTGTAAATGTTTGGAGTAAAATTGAATCACTGCTGTTTTTGTCACTGTCGATTAAAATATTATTCTCTTTAAGTAAAGAAATGTCTTCATCATGCTGAGGTATCCGGTTATTAATATTGTCATAGTAGCTTGCGGGAATACTGACAAATTCGACCCCAAGATTTTTAAGTGTAGACACCGAATTTGTGATATTACTAGAAGAAAATGCAATATGCTGGATGCCTTCGCCGCGATGTTCGCGCAAATAATCAGCTATTTGAGATTTTGAATCATTTGATTCGCTGATCACAAACCGTTGAGAATTATCAGAATTAATGATTCCGCGGCTATTAAACGAAGTATGTTTACCTGCTATGGAAAAATCCATTACATTTCGCATGTCAAATATCGCAGAAATATTTTTCTCCCAATAAAGTGACCGCCCTTGATAGGCGCAATAAGCGATATGATCTATTTTTGTGAATATCCCAATGTCATTATCGCCAACCTGTTTCATATCTTTCATTATCAGCTGAAGCGAATTTTCATTAGTGATATAAAAAATAGTTCCACCGATACCTTGCATAGATGGAAGACCAAAATATTCAGAACGATTAAGATAGCTCTTTTCGCGGGCTCGAATTCCTATGGAACATATTGATGACCCGTGTTTTTTAAAATAATAGTGTGCGTGTGTGTTTTTCTTCGCATTGACAATGATAACGATTTCCCCTTGTTGAAAAACTGCTATAGTATTATCTAAATTAATATAGGTTTTTTTGAATTTCATACTAGAAAGCAGTGAATCTATATCGGTGACGTTTTCTGCGCAAAATTCAATAAAATCGATATTCATAATTAATACTCCTATAATATGGTGCACATTGACGATTGTGGTTTAATAGCTTCTTCAGTAGATTCTTCGACCTTAGTATGAGTTTTTGAGAAGAATCCAAAACGTGAGCAACAAGTTTTCGCTTTTGGCAGTATTTCTAAATCTTCGCTTTCTATCGTTTCAACGTCAGCAGATGGCTGGTCATTAATTAAGCGTGTGTTTTCATCTACAATTTGCACTGTTTGCGGACGGCTTGTGCGAAGCCAATAAGGAAGTAATATTGAGGACCCCAATAAAGAGCCCAGCATTGTAGATAAGAATACTCCCGTAGGGCCCATATTAGCCGCGATTCCCAATGCGTAAGCCATCGGAATTCCAAAAACTGACATTGTTAGTATGCTCGTGATGAGAGGTGAGTATAAGCGGCCGTTTCCGCGAAGCGCCCCGGCAGATAAATTTCTTATGACCTCAGAAATTTGATTGAACGCTATGATGATCATCAATGTGCTAGCGAGCTCAATAATTTTAGCTTGAGTTTCTGGGCTTTCGTCTTTCATAAATAATCTGCTTAAATCTTCTCGTGCTGAACATAGTATGGGTATAAAAACGACAGGAATGATCAATGTTGTAACAATCGCGATGTTTCCAAGACGAGTTTTACTTAAAGCATTTTTTAGCTTTTTCATTTCTATGGAGGTGCTTTGAGCTGCGCTGAGAACAGGAATTTTAGCCAGAGTATCATATTGGATAGCAATTTCTGCAGCAGCCAGATTATCTTGGCCCATCAATCCAATGAAATTTATCCCTGCAAAACTTGCCGCAAATTCGTTAAATGTCTGAGCACCAAATGTTGCTGCAGTTTTTATGAATTCTTTCACATATTGAAAAGACTCTTTTATATGAGATTTAAAAAAACCATATTGAATTAAATTTTTATTAAACCGGTAGTATAGAATGAAAAATAGTTGATCTGCTGCAGAAGAAATCGTTCGAGCATACGCTAATCCAGCAATACCTAGCTTTGGAAAACCTAATTCACCAAACATCATGGGGTATGCCAGCCCTAAATAAATTAAGCGGCGGCCGATATTAACGGCTAAGACTAAGTTAGGCTTATCAAGAGCATAAGCGGTTTGTTGGCTGCTCACAGAAGTAAGCGTAAAAAATACGCCGCCTGTTAAAGCAAATGCGCGGAAATACTCATTGACAATGTCTGTAATATCAGAATTCTGGCCTATGGCTTCAAAAATATTTCCAGAAAACGATAATAATACTGAATCAATTGCACTTAAACCTAAGCTATATAGGTAACTGGCTATTAGCACACGGCCTACGTTGGGTTTGTCATCAATATCATCGGAGCGAATGAAACTGCCTTGCATCAATCCGGTTGCATAAATAGAGACAAAAGAACTTTGTATAACAAAATTGTTAGTTACAGTAATAAGACCGCTTGCAGCTAGATATTTATCACCTAATCTTGATACCATATAAGCCGCACCAAAATCACTAGCAACACCTGCCAGCCGTGATAAACAAAAGCTAGCTGAATTTTTAGCATAGATTTTTAATGCTTCTTTTCTGCTAATTACAATGTTTTCATGGGCGGTATAAGTAGGTACGATAGCTTGGGCATTGACAATATTATCAACGCTATTAAATTCATCGGTTCTTGTCTGTTTCATCTTTTCAATTCCTAAAAAATACAAAAATAGATTCACGATGAATGAATATAGTTAGATTTAATTTTTTATAACACCGTATAAATGCGATAAAATTATTATAAAATATAAATTCTTATTAGAATAATTAATTTTAATTTATTTATTACTTTCCTGCCTTGTAAAACTCAATATCTAAGTTTCTCCCCTTTATTGCGGTATAAATACCGTAATATAAGGTTGATGCAGTCGATAGGATGTTGTATTTTTTCAACCGATATCAGATAATAGTTAAGAACCTAAATGGAGGAGCCCGACAATGAAAGTTAAAAAATCAGAAGAATCACCACCAGGATCGGAAGTCTCAAATATACCCCCTGAAAATCTATCTTTTGAGGATAATAATGAGAAAGGATATTTTGATGCTAAAATGCTTTCTCCTGAATGGCTGTTCACTCAAGTAGCGCTAAAGGCTCTTCTAGATACCGGCAACATAGAGTACGTAAAAAATTTCGCTGAAGCTGCCACAATTGCTGCCCATCTTAATGGCTCGAAATTTCCCAATCTAGAAGGCCTCGTCTCAGATATTAAGAATGATTTGGATAAATATTTATCAGATAAATTATCAGCGGCTGTAAATGAGAAAAATTTACAAGGCGTTCGTGAAGCATTTGAACGCGAGATCCGCGAAAAAAATGAAGCGTTGGAGAGGAGCAGGCAAGAATTAACTAAAGCTAAAGCAACGTTGGAAGAAAATAAACAAAGTATGCGTAAAGAGCGTGAACAACAACAAGCTAAATTGGAGATTGAAAGGCATGAGTTAGAAGCTAACCGACTCAGGATTGAAATGCAAAATAAAGAATTAGCAGAGGATCGGGAGCTATTGCAAAAACAGCAGGAAGCTCAAGAGCTAAATGAGAAGGTAATACATAAGGAATTGGAAAAGCAAGCCCATGGTGCATTTTTTCCTGTAACACAACCTAACACTTTAAAAAAAATGAGCTTCGATGAAAGAATAAAGCGAGAGTGTCAAGAAAAATTGATATTAGGGTTAAAAGAGGCCAAGCTCGAAAGGGATATACAAAAATTAGAAAAATTAAGAAAATTTCTTGAAAATGAAAAAATCACGATTGAGAAAGAAGAAAACGAATTAGATGCGCAGCGAAGAAACCAAGAAAAACAGGAATTCGAATTAGAAGAGTTACATGAAGCGGTATTGTTTTATGAAGATTTAAAAGCAAAGTTGCAAGACGAAGAGGAGAAGTTAAAAAAACAGCGATCCAACCAAAATCTGGATGGAATAAATCTGGTGCTTAATGACATAAGTTTTACAGATCAACGATTACCAGACGCAGCGAAATTATTTGGATTTTTTAGAAACGTATCTTGTGGGGATTTAAATGGTGTTTCTCATTATCTCAAAGAGAATAAAGCATATGTAATAGCAAGGCATAATATTAAAGACTTATCAGGCAGAGAGTTTAAGAAAATTAGTGCGCTTCAATATGCTTATTGGGCAATGGATATTGAGATGTGTAAGCTGATCCTGAAGTATCTTACACCTGAAGAGGCTCGAGACCAGTTGATCGAGTTCGAGCGAGAGCGAACCGATATTACAGGGGTTTATGGTGTTCATTTTAGTTTGCAGGGATATCTGCGTGCGCTAAAAGAATATTTGGGTCATGAAGAAGGATGGTATAAGCTCTATATTAATGGCGGTGTAATTTCCTTAGCAGATTACTGGTGTTTAGAAATAGGCCAAGTTCAAAGAGGCTTTCCGGCTTGGATGATTATGCTGATGGGCGAAGAAGGTGATGATGCTAAGTGGATTCATCCTGGTTATCGGTTGAGCTTTGAACGAGATATAAACCTCTTAAAGAGCTGGTTTGTTCAGGATGAGACCCATCATCTGGGAGCTAAGCCAAACCCGACAATTTGGTGGTCTGATCCCGAGTGTGGATATTCATGGGTGCGAGGGGGTGATCGCAGGTTGTCGAGATGGACAATTCAGAGGTCTCAGTGGGTGTGGGGTAGTTATGCTAGCAAAGACTATGAGTTAGCGTCCGCCCTGGAGAGGGAGTGTCTTTTGGCGGTGGACGAACTACAACGCGAAGTGCTCGATTTGGCCGAGCCTGAGTCAATGAACTTTAAAATAAGTCAGGGTTTGTAAAGGTCTGCATCAGATAGAGTTTATCGCAACACAATAGCTTCTCAAGTAGGGGGAAATATTATAATGAAAGTTTATAAGTCTGAAAAATCAAATGGATTGCCACAAACATCAAACGATGTCTTTGAGCAGAGCATTCCTGAAAATAAGTTTGAGAGAGAACCTTTTGAAACTAGCGCGATTTCTACAGAATGGGTCTTAGGACAAGTGGCCTTCAAAATTCTTTTAGAAGGGCAAAGCGTTCGGTACGCGAAGTGTTTAGCTGAAGCTTCGAGAGATGTGAGAAGTGGTGAGATTCGAAAATTTAAGAATAAGGAAGACGTTATTGAGTACGCTAAGAAAATTTTGGACAAGTATTTATTAGATAAATATGTTGTTCTTCGCGATGAGGGAAAATTACACGATGAACGTGAAAAATTTGATCATCAAAAGCTTGAAAAAGAAGAAAAACTGAAGAGACAAATTCTACAATTCGAAAATGATAAAAAAGATTTTCTAGCATTTCAGCAAGATTTAAATAAAGAGAGGGATCAGCTGGATTCTGATTTAAAGAAGGGGGCGCAAGAATTAGAAAAGTTAAGATTGGAGATAATAAACCAAGAAACAGAATTGGCAAAAGTAAGAGAACGATTCCAAAAAGAGCAAAGGACACTAGCTGAAAAAGAGAAGCTCATTAAGGCAGAGCAGGAAAAGCAAGCACAGCATGCACTCGTAGCTGAAAAAGAAGCTAAAAAGTTGGAGCAAATGATTCCTTGGCAGCGTGTGAATTTGCGAGCCAAAGAAGTTCGTCTGCAATTGAGTCAAGAGGATATCACTCATTTCCTGACTCATGTATATCGGGGTAATTTGAAAGAGGTTGAGAAGTTTTTAAATCGTGATAAAAAGTTGGTAGCAGCACAAGGCGATATTACTGACTTATCAGGTAGAGAGTTTAAGCAAATAACCGGATTTCAATATGCGTATTGGGCAATGGATGTTGAGATGTGTGAGTTGATCTTAAGGTATATGCTGCCAAGAGAGGCCTGGGACCAGTGGTTTGAAATAAGGGCTGGTGATATTTTTGACAAGCACGGAGCTCATTTTAGTCTAGTGAAATATCTAGAGTCTCTAAAAGAATACATCGATAATTATGATGCATGGAATAAAAATTGTGAAAATGGGGGCAGAGAAGCAATCGAACATTGCTGGTTCCTAGAAGTGGGAGGAGCTCAGAGAGACTTTCCTGCGTGGATGATCATGATGATGTGTGAAGAGGGAATGGAAGTGGCTTGGCTAAGGCAGGATTTGACTTTAGGGTTTGAGCGCGATGAAGAGTATTTAAATGGCTGGTTTTGTTACGAGGAGATGTTTCATCTTGGGGGTATTCTTATGTCTGGTCCTTTCCAAGATGATAGCCCCGAGGCAATTGCTGGGTTTTCATGGGGCAGAGGGCGGCGATGTAGGGTGAGGCCCTGGAATAGTCCTCCCTTCGGCTGGATGTTAGAAGCAGACTACCAACATGCGTTTAGAATTGAGTTGGTGCGCCAGGAGGCGCTCGTAAGGCTACAGACAGCATTGTGCGATTTAGTCGAATCTGAGTCAGTGACACCGAAAAAAGGTATGAAGAATGAGATAATAGTGATGGAATGTGAGAGAGTGGAGCGACAAATTAATCTGGCCAGAGTAAAGCAAAAATGGGATATAGAGAGTCAAAAATTTGAAGAAGACTTAGCCCGCTTTGAAAATAAAAAAAATTCCATTGCACTACAAAGTGAAGGTTTAGTTCAAAGTCGGAAGCAACTACAACATCAATTAGAAGTAGAAAAACAAATATTAGAAGCGATGAGATTTGAAATAGAAGTGCAAGAAGAGTATTTGGCACTTGAAAAAGAGCTAAAAAGTTTACAAGAGCGCCAGATTAACGAAGCGCGAGAAAAACAAGCGCGTCAGGCTCTGATGGCTCGAAAACAAGCTGAAGCCCTAAAACCAATGACGCCTGGTCAGCGGGTGAATCTACTAGGGATGAAGGCTGAAAAACATCTCGATCAATCTGAAATTATTCTGTTCTTAAAGCAAGTGTATCGTGGGAATTTGGAAGAAGTTGAAAAGATTTTAATTGCTAATAAAAATGTTGCATCAGCCCAAAGCGATATCACTGATTTATCAGGAAGAGAATTTAAGAAAATAACGGGGTTTCAGTACGCATATTGGGCTTTAGATGTGGAGATGTGTGAATTGATCTTGAAATATTTGCCACTGGAGGAGGCTAGAGACCAATTGGTTGTGCTAGAGAATGAGCGAGCTGACATTCTTAAAGCGCACGGTACTCATTTCAGTTTTCATAAATATCTCACGGCCTTAAAAAAATTGCTGGATAATTATAAGTCGTGGGTTAAGAGTTATGAGGGGAGTGGTAAAAAATCGATGGTGAACTGCTGGTGTATCGAAGTGGGCGGGTCTGAAAGAAGTTTTCCAGCCTGGATGATTATGTTCATGAGTAAGGATGGAGCAGAAGTGGGATGGGTAAAGCAGGGGTTGAGACCTGGATGTAAAGAGGAAATGGCAGAGATAGTCTGGGTAAAGCAGGAGTTGAGGCCAGGGCTTAAAAGGGATGCGAAATATTTAGAGCGTTGGTTTGATTTTAGTGATACGCAGGCTTGGCTGCACGTTGGAAGCGTTGATGTCACACTTTTGTCTACCTATGAGACACCGCTACCCCATGCAAACGCACTGCCTGCGCCCTCGTGGTATGGTTTCTTATTGAATAATGTATCCGCAGATCATCAGCGTGTGTTCAAAATCGAGGCCACTCGTCTTAGGGCTCTTGATATCCTGCGGCAAAAGCTTTGCAATTCAGTTGAATCTGTATCAATTAGCCTAGGCAAAAGTGGGTACAATTGAAGGTCAGAAGGCAGCAAAAAAATTCAATTAGATTTTGAACTTAGATTCAACAAGGCAGTTAAAATTGGGTTAGATGCCTAATAAATTGCTGGCTCTATCAATGGCGTTGATTCATCGAAATTCTGTCTTAGCTCTTTATCTTGTTGGATAGGATGTCGAAAAAATTGTGTGAGGGTGTGATCTATTTGCTCTCGTCGATAGTGTATTCGATCCTTCATATCGAAAAAACGAATTCTTACTGCGAGAACACTGTGTTCGGGTGCTTGATACGAAGGAAAAAGATCGCCAAATTCGATCTGTGTGTGACGGTAGTTTTCATCTGATTGGCCGGCTCTCATATTCAATATCAATTTGTAGATATCACGGGGTATTTGATTGCTGTATTTTCCCGCCAATTCTCTGATTTGGTTTAACGCATCAATGTCAGAATCTGAAAGTGCTTTAGTAAGCGGCCAAGTCTTCCATTTTATCTGTTTAAGAATTTGGCGATGATTCAGGCAGGGACGAATATAGTTGCGGTGGATTTTAACTGCTGCGATGATCAGCAATACTATCAAAATAGCCGCCCCAAATCCTGCAAACCCAAAAATGAGAGAACGAGTATTATAGGATGAGTCTTTGCAAGTACTGACACCATCAATTGAATTATCCCAACAAATAGATCCCGGTGGTACGAATTGGATGTTTGTGTAACGTATATTTTGGCGATCGAAATAACCTTGTAATTGGCAGCTATAAATACATTGATCACTATTAATTCTGATTCTTGTATCGTAGATAGCTGAATTCTGAATGATAAAATTTGAATTTATTTTAACACTAGTTAGTTTAAGATTGGTGAGTTGAGAGTTTGTAATATAAGTATCTCTTAAATCAATTAAAGAAATTTCAGGGCAGTTGTCTGTAGAATCTGGTGTCAGTAGAATATTATCCAAAGTGGCTGACCTGAAATCGATCTCGTTACCATCAGAGCCGATGATACAACATCTAATAAATGTAGTATCTTTGAGGTTAGAGTGCTGGAAAGAGGCTGAGTGGATATTGCAACTAGTAAAAATAGTTGATTCTATATGGCTGAAATCAAAGATAACATAATCTCTTAATTCACAATTCATAAACTGACAACTTGATAAATAGCTTTTAATGAATGAGGTATTGTATACTTGAACACCACTAAAAATAGCTTCAGAAAGGTCGCAATTTGAGAAGTTAATTCCACTTAATGGCTTGTTATGATTAATAGATGAGCTAAAAATAGATGAATGACATTTTGAAAATGAAAAATTAGTTTTACTTGAATTGCCCTCTAGATATAAACTGTCCGAAGTGAACAATGATCGGCTATAATCACCGTATACTAAATGGCA
>CAYUMZ010000012.1:0-15451 GCA_964446105.1 uncultured Gammaproteobacteria bacterium
TGTGCATCAAATTGAAGCTTTGGCTGCAAGCGGTTTTACCAACCTAGTCATCAACATTGCTTATAAAGCCGATATGTTTCACGCAGTTTTGGGTGATGGAAGTCAGTGGGGAGTTTCCATTCACTATTCAGTAGAGCCTGAAACAGCGTATGAAACAGGCGGTGGAATTTATCACGCTTTAGAACATCTGGGTGATCATTTTCTTGTCGTCAGTGCTGATATTTTCACATCATATCCCTATCATTCTTTACGCAGGCAGCCCGAGCGTCTAGCCCACTTGGTGATGGTGGATCCATTGCCAACAGGCGGTGACTTTGATTTGTGTGATGGGCTTTTATCATTAAATGGCCCCAATCTATTAACGTATGGAAATATTGGAATATTTCGAAAAGAACTTTTTGATAATTGCCAGCCGGGTGTTTTTCCGCTGGGGAATTTACTACGTTCTGCAATTGCTCAACATCAAATGACTGGCGAACATTTTCAAGGTAGATGGTACAACGTCGGTACTGTGGAAACCTATGAAGAAGTTAACGGCTCTTATTTGCCGAAAGCATCTCCCGATTAAGGATGATTCATATTTTGCTTGTTTAATGTCTCGCTTTTATTCCTGTTATTTTTAAAATCGGAAGATGCTTTCCTCAATATATTTAAGGGAGAGAATCACGATTCTCTCCCCTAACACCCCTCATCGTGCAAGGATTTTTTTTATTTCTGATGATTGAACAAATTCTGCAGCCAAATACTCAAAGCCTTTATCTCTTCAAGACATACTGTATGTGGCATAGGATAGGTGTAAAAATTGACGTCGTATCCATTATTTTTCAAATAAGTTGCAGTATGTTCACCAAACCTCAGTAGTACCAGGGGATCATATGAGCCATGCGCTAAAAAAATAGGTGTATGCTGATTTTCAGATTGCAGTCGTTGTTCAAAATCGTGTGTATGCCAAAGAAATGTGGAAAGTCCAATGATGCCTGCTAGTCGTTGAGAAAAAAATAAACCACTCAATAAAGCGATATAACCACCTTGAGAAAATCCAGCTAAAATTATTTTATCCGCTGGAATCCCATTATTAATTTCTCGTTGAATGAGTTGATGAACAGAATTGATGGCTTCATTAATTCCTGCTTCATCAAAAGGGCCCGATTCGCTCAGATTGTAGATATCAAACCAGGCGCGCATGGGTATGCCGCCATTAAAAGTAACGGGTCGAATGGGGGCGTGGGGAAAGACAAAATGGATTTGATCGGTATTGGGTAGTTCTAGGTCAGGAACAATGGGGGCGAAATCATTACCATCTGCGCCAAGACCATGGAGCCAGATTATGCTGTACTTTGCTTTTTCAGCAGTACCCAGCTCGACTGTTTTCAAAAGTTCCGTGTTTGAGATCATAATTTATATCCAAAGTGTACCGATTTCTGCTATTAGAGGTATGTTTAATGGTAATTGCCATTACAACTCTTTCAGCCGAAATGCCTATAATGCATTGATGAAAGGTAATGTGTTTGGTCATAGTGTGTCAACACTGTTTACTAGCTAATTTTTCTGATTTTCTAGATGTGCGATACTCATGCAGCAATTAGGTGCGCTGTGAAAGTATTGATTTAAAATTATTTGTGGCTAATTCGTTTATTTTGGTGCTACAAATGCTTCTACATCGAGTGTAGAAATTTCAATGTCTATATTGTCAGTAGAATTATCTGCCGCATTCTTACGAGGCAAATTAATTCTAGGACTTTCAATGCACGTTTCATTAGCCACGGTGTCTACATGCTCATAGAAAAATCGCCATTGATTAAAGCAGCTCATTGAAAGTTTCTCATCGCATTTTTCACCAACTGAGGCACCAATTAGAGAACCACCAATGGCTAGTGTGGTTGCTGCTGAGGTTGCCCCAACTTTTGCTAGCAATGGTACGCCGATTATAAAAGCCAACCATCCGCCACCAGCGAAGAATACTGCTAAAGCGGTCGCAACGGCTGCGGATAAGACGATGGTAGTAATGATGCCGACAATTACGCCCGCGGCAGTTCTGATGTGATTAGAATACAATTCATTTTCACAGGTGGTTTCAAACTTTTCTTTGGCCTGAATTTTCTCTTCTAAAGTTTTGTCTGTAGGTAAGTACGTTAAGGCCAAGTCTTTTAATTGTGTTGCTAATACTACAACATGTTGTTCTAATGATTTTTTTTCCGTCGAGACACCAGCCGTAGAGTAATCAGTTAACAACTGAGCTGCCATGTCTTTCATTGATGTGAGTAGTTTTAATTGATTTTGTTGATAGAGTTCATACTGACGGTTAAAATTTTCAATTTCAGCATTGATCTCTTCAGAGTCGAATACTTTTTGATTGGTCTCAATAATAGAATCAAATTCTGCTCTGATTTTTTTGATGTCATTTTCTGTTGTTTCAAAAATATCTTTAAGTACTGCAATTGTACCAGGTTGAATGGCTAAAGCAGATAATTGTTGAGTGGAGGTATTGATTACGGTAGTTAACTTCGTTGTGTTTTCTACAATGATGCTTCTAAATTGTGCAGACAATGCGTCATTTTCAGCGTTTGCTGCTGCTATATGTTCATCAATATGTGTTACCGTCCCCTCAATTGAATTTTTTCGTCTTTGTATTTGAGCCGTGGCTTTTTCTAAAGAGGCACCATCATGTGATTGTAATTCAGTAAGAGTAGAGTTGAGATCTATAAATTGATTATTATTGTTATAATACTGCCCCTCCAATTCTTCTAGGTTTGTTCTGAGTAAAGTGATTAGTTCTTGTTTTGGTGTTATATCGACAATTGATGCAGATACCCAGTATGCTGTAGCTGTAGCAGTTTGTTTTAATGACGATAATTTATTTGCTGCATAGGATGACAAATTACCAAATAGAGAGCCGGAGTCCTTGTTTTTTGAGTCTACCTCGCTTCCTACCTCATTACTAGATGTGTTTTTTGCATCTGTCTCTTGTGGTTCTTCAGGTTTCATTCCCCATGAATAATCATTATTTTTTTGTTGCCATTTTTGTAGTGTTTCGTCTGACCATCGGAGTGATCGAGCTATTTTTCTTAATAACTCATCTTCGATTTTTTTATCCCAATTTTCTGATTTTTCGAGTATTTCAATGTGACCTCTCAACTCATCTTGTAAACGCGTGTTAGCGTCTATTAGATCGCGAAATCCAGACATTTTTTGCTGCGTTTCTGATGCTAAAAATTGGGCGCCATCTTGACTTATATTCTGAAGACTCGTTTCATTTCTTTCTTTATCACCCTGTAGTTTTAGAATTTTAGTGCCAAGTGCCACTTTATCCGCAACTAATTTTTTAACTTTGCCCAATATGGTAACTTCTTGCAGTTTCGTTTCGATGTGATGTTTTATTTTTTTAGAATTTTGCTGCGTGCGTTCGATAGTCTTTTTGTACCGTTCGAGTTTGTCAATTGTGTTTTTAACAGTGTCAATCACATTCAATTCAACATTCACAATCACTTCATCTTCCGGCCTGTTTTGGAAATAAAGTGCTTCGACGTAATTTGGAGTAAAATAATAAATAGGTCCTTCTTTTCCAAAAGTTCTTGTTATAGTGGCGGATAATTCTGGTAATAAAGATTTTAACTCTTGTAGGGTTGTTTCAATCTCAGCCGCGGTGGGTGCAGCTTGGGCTTCGAATTGTGCAAATTTTTCGAGCTGTGCTGTGTAGAATTGAGCTTTTGTTTCATTTGTAACGTCAGGATTGCTTTCAAAAGCGTCATTTTCTGTTGCGATATGTAAGGGAAATGTAAAATAGGGTTCATATTTTTTCAAGGCATCGACAGCAGGTTGTTTTAATTCTGTCATTTTGGTCAGTGTCTCAGCAGACTTTTCTGTGGTAGGTATTTCTCCGGTCCGAGCCTTATATCGTCCTATTCGATCTTTGAGGGCAGCGAGAGTCACTTTAAACCCGATAATTGTTTTTGGTTTTTTTCTATCGATCTCGTCATGAACCTGTTGAGGTGCGTAAGAATACATGTTCTTGAGATCTGCAAATGGATCCTGTAGAGATTCAACATAGCTTGTAAATTTTAGACATTCTTCGGCGAAAGCAAGCGTTCTTTGATCGATGATGCGTGGAATACAGAAATATTTAACGCCTTTTTCAACAGCCTCAGGTAAGGTTACGCGTGTGTCGTCCATATAAGCGGCTGTGTAATTCATAAATTGATTGTGGAAGTCTTTATACCATATCACGGACATTGGGTTAGACATTATCATCACCAGGCTATGTAAAGCCTGGTTCCACAGGGCTTTTACAGCAGCGATGGGGTATTCATGGTCATTGCCACTCGCATCAATCCAGCCTTGAGCTTTGACTCTAGCAAGCAACTCTGGATTATTATTAAATTCAGTGTAATTTGAATTAAAAAAAGGCGCTCGCGAGGGTTTGGTGGGGAGATTTTCGAAAGATAAAGATTCTCTTACTGCGTTTACGTCAAACGGAAATTCTTTTAGGGCGCCCCAGTTGAAGTTCTCGCCTGGTTCGAATTCATCGGGTTGAAATTCATTACCATCCGCATCTTTTATACCATGAGCATTAAATTGTCTCATTAATTCTATTAAGTATGTTTCTAATCTCTCGATCATGACCTTGTACCTGTGTTAACGCAATACCAATATTTTAAACGTACAATCTTAACAAAATATTAAGAATTAGGCAATAATGTTGCTATTTACTGCCTCAATTGGGGCCATAATAGGGCCAAGGCTAGTCAGCCATGGCCATGCGGGGACTGCCTGAGTACGCGCCTGTGCGGACGAGTGGCTCTGGTTCTACTCTATTGGCTGTAGGGCCATACGCCTTTATCAGCTCTACTTTGAGCTCTGTTAGGATTGTTTGGATGGACTGTTGTCCTTTGGCTCGATCTCCAGCAAACAGGGTGCCGCCTTCTTGGGTGACGGCGTCAATTTTCTCGTGGAGTTTCACTAGGTCTTGAGGATTTTTGTCTTGAGCATATTGTTCCATCAATTCACCCACAGAAGTGAGATAACCAATACGTTGCACTTTTGCTTCCTCAGGTTCATTGGTATGGTGTTTCATGAATTGATCAAAAACTCCTTCAGTTCCTAGATATTTGACCACTAAATCTTGTTTCTCTAACTCAGTTTTTAAAGATTCCAGCGTATGCTTCATTTGATTGACATGTGAATAGCCAACTGGGGCGCGTTCGTTCCAGTGAGTCAGTAATTCGTTAACTAGATTGAGGGTATGATGACTGCGAGCATGCGTATCATCATGACCATATTCTTTCATTGAAGCATTGATGGCTTCTAAATCACTCAAAGCTCTGGAATGTTTCCAGTGCTCATTTTTTCTTAAAATGTCGAGGAAAACACCGATTTTGCCGTTTTCTGGACTGAAATATTGAGTGTGCAAGTTATTTTTAGATAGAATTAAGGTGATGTCGTATCCTAATGCGCCTAGAACTGCTCGCATTGATTTTTTATAGTCAGCGCGTGGTTTGAATTGCTCTTTCTTTTTTAACGCATTAATTTTATTTAGCGCTAATCGCAAATGTTCAGGATTACGATCTTGTTCATAATTTTTGACATGGGCGCCAATTTCAGAGAAGAAATTTCGACGTTTTTCTTTTTCGGAAGGTTCTCGTCTGAAGATTTTTGTCATCGCTTGTACGTTATCAAAGAACGCGTATTCTTTTTCACGTTGGTTTAAATAGGTATTTGCTTGGCCGTTTTCTCCGAAATATTTTTGTAAGAGGGATAAGGAATCTTCAGTAGCGGTCAATTCTGATTGCACTGTTGAGGCTTTTATTTCTAATTCGGTTTTTTTGCGAATGGGGTCTATAGAAATATTTTGTAAACGCGCGTTGATTTCGTGCGTTAATGATTCTGTGCGCGATTCTTCTGCGTTAGCAAGAGAAAGGCTGCTTAATGCGGACCACATCATTTTCATACTAGATTCGAAATAGCCAGCAGGTTTTGTGACGTACCCCCATTGTTCAATATCATTTGGGCTCCAGGCAAGAATTTGGCTGAGTTCTTTGAAGAGTGTTTCGTCTATTGGTGTGTTCGCATCATGAGCAGCTAATTGATCTTTTGCGGATTTTAAACGTTTCTTCAATAGTGCTAATTGCGTGATTTCATCATCCCAGGTGATTCTTTTTGCAATGTCGTCGAATTGTGTTGATTCGAGAGATAGTCTTCTGTGGTGTTGAGCTAAATCATCGAGCTGTGATACTGAGAATCTGATAGCTTCAATTTTGTTAATGAGTTGAGATGAGGTTTCAATAAGCTCATTTTGAAGCTTTTTAAGACATTTTTCTTGTTTCTCAACGATTTGAGCTAAGTTATTTTTGTAGCGTTTTAGTTTTAAAACCGCGTCTTTTATATGTTGTGTTGCATCGCTTTCGGCGCTGTGAAATGTATGTGAAACGTCGTGCCCTTGATATAACCCTGCTTGATAGCTTGGTGTTAAGGGTAATGCTACCGTATTTTCGTTCGAAATGGTTCTATATTGATTTGTAAGCGTATCAATATCGTGTTGAATGGCTTCTTGAGTGATCGCATTTTTTTTCATCACTTCTAATTCGGCGATGGTTTCTTTAATGAACTGTTCTTTTTGTTTAATGTTCATTTCAGATAACTTTGTGCTGTTGATTCTACTTTCAATTTGCGCAGCTTTGTTAAAGAATGGATCGTATTTATTTTCGATATTGCGTGCGGATTGTGTTAAATTATTTGTTTTTTCATTAGCTGTTGTAGCGGCTGAAAAAAATGTTTGATCATTGAGTATATTTTCATTTTTTCTTGCGTGATAAGTTGCTAATCTTTCATTTAAAACATACAGAGTGGTTTGAAATCCTGCAATTGTCTTAGGAGTGCCCGCATCCATCATGGCGGCTCCACCTGGGACCCAGCAATTATCTTTTGCGTCTTTGAAAGGATCAGTATTTTTTGCCATCACATTAAGAAATTGTTTGTAGCTTTGGCCGAAAGTTTCGGAGATTGGATCAACAATTAATGGAGCACGTGTTAAAGACACGGATGGAATTCCATCTCCAACAGGACCGCGTGTTTCAACTTTTTGGTTATCTATATAGCGATGATTATTATCGATATATTCTTTGTGAGTTTTAATTCCGGGTGCTGCTGAGCCAGGATTTTTTGTCATCCAGAGTGCACGTAATGTAGAGTTATATAATGCACGTCCAATATTTTTTGGATATTGATGTGAGTTGGCATTAACCCAATTACCTGATTCAGCAATATTCGCTTGTAATTCAGGATTATTGTTGATGCCATCGCAGTGCTCAGGATCGTAAAATGATAGGCGAGAGTCTTCGGGCTTATCTAGGCCGAATTGTGTCATGTCGAATTCTTGACCCGCTGTATAAACGATGCCAAATTGTTCGAAATTTTGCTCTAAATCGCGTAGTAATTTTTCTAGTGCTTCAATCATGTCTATTTCTCCCCATTTGTTTTGAATTATACGCTTGTAATATTAAGGAAATATGACGTGTTCTGTAGATTTTAATCAGATACACGATTAAGATCTAAACGAGAGAAACAGGAGGACAGCATGCGAGTTTGGATTTTAGCAAGTGTGATTTTTATAACGGCATGTGGCCAGACAGGGCCGCTTTTTTTGCCGGATAAAGAGGCGTCTAGTCAGGTAAAGCACGAGCGTAATCATGGATCATTTTAATTATCGTCAACATCGATTATTTGCCGAGGAGATTCCGGTCACAGATCTGGTGGCGGAGTATGGGTCCCCGTTATATGTGTATTCGAGGGCGACTTTAGAGCGTCATTATCGGGTTTTTGATGAAGCGCTGGGATCTCATCCTCATAAGATATGCTACGCCGTAAAGGCGAATTCTAATTTGGCAGTGCTCAATGTATTGGCTCGATTGGGGGCGGGGTTTGATATCGTCTCAGGTGGTGAGTTGGCGCGGGTTTTGGCTGCGGGTGGAGATCCGCAACGGGTGTTGTTTTCAGGGGTTGGGAAGCTTGATTGGGAGATTGAGCAGGCTCTGTCTGTGGGAATTGGGTGTTTTAATGTGGAGTCTAGACCTGAATTAGAACGGCTGAATGCCATTGCTGCGAGTAAAGGTCAGGTAGCGCCCATTTCGGTGCGAGTGAATCCGGACGTGGACGTAAAAACGCACCCCTATATCGCAACCGGGCTGAAGGAAAATAAGTTCGGGGTGGGTATCGAAGAAGCCGTATCACTCTATGAGTGGGCTCGGAAGTTGCCGAATATCGATGTTGTTGGTGTCGATTGTCATATTGGGTCGCAGTTGATGGAATTGTCTCCATTATTAGAGGCATTCGATCATGTGTATGCCTTGGTCAAAATGCTCAGAGAGCGAGGTTTCACGATAAAACATTTAGATCTTGGGGGCGGGTTGGGAGTTCGTTACCATGATGAAGCACCCCCTTCACCCGCTGATTATGCTAAGGCTTTGGCTGAGCGTTTTGCCGATCTTTCACTCGAATTAATTCTAGAGCCAGGTCGAGCCATTGCTGCCAATGCGGGTATTTTGCTGACGAAAATCGAGTATTTGAAATTTGGGCCCTATAAAAATTTTGCAGTCGTTGATGCCGCTATGAATGATTTCTTGAGGCCCGCATTGTATGAAGCGTATCAAGATATCATTCCTGCGCAAATTCGAACTGATGTTGATGCGGCTAAATTTGATGTCGTGGGGCCGGTGTGTGAAACGGGCGATTTCCTAGGTAAAAGTCGTGATCTTGCTGTTAAAGTTGGCGATTTTGTCGCGATCAGGACGGCGGGTGCTTATGGATTTGTGATGAGTTCAAATTATAATTCCCGTCCGCGTGTTGCTGAGGTGATGGTTGATGGAGATAAATCCTATTTAGTACGTGATCGAGAAACGGTGGCTTCATTGTTTGAACATGAGCATGTATTGCCCTAAATTTAATAAGAGGGGAGAACGTTGGAATTTAAATTCACTAAAATGCAGGCATTGGGCAACGACTTTGTGGTCATTGATGGAATTCATCAATCGGTCCGTTTTAATTCGGATGATATTCGGCTGTTATCAGATCGGCATCGAGGCATTGGTTTTGATCAGCTGCTATTACTTGAGACTTCAGCAACCCAAGGCGTTGATTTCCGATATCGCATTTTTAATGCCGATGGTGGGGAAGTGGCTCAATGCGGAAATGGGGCACGGTGCTTGGCTCTGTTTATTCGTGATACCGGTCTGAGTATTAAATCTGAGGTTTGTGTTGAAACCTTTGAAGGTGTGCTGCGGCTGCGAGCCCTTGCAAAAAATCGAGCCAGTGCGAGCTTGGGAATTCCTCGTTTTGATCCCTCTGAAATACCTCATCAGTTGTCTGGCTCTGGCCCCAGTTATCACATCACAATAGAGGGGCAAGAGCTTGAGTTGTGGACTGTCAACGTAGGAAATCCTCATGCAGTACTTAAATGTAATCGATTAGATTCTGTTGATGTCGATAAAATTGGGCGTGCGCTGAATGCTCATTCTGCTTTTCCTAAGGGGGTTAATGTCGGCTTTTTGATGACTGATCCTGTTTCTGAACAAAAGATTCATTTGCGTGTGTACGAGCGCGGAGTGGGAGAAACTCAGGCGTGCGGTAGCGGAGCCTGTGCTGCCGCTGTTGTTGCTCTTTCTCAAGGTTGGTGCCAAGGCTCTGTAACTGTTCAACAGCCGGGGGGTGATGTTGAGGTTCAATGGGGTAACGATGGCACTGAAGTTTGGTTAACGGGTCCGGCGGAGTCGGTGTTTGCGGGAGTTTGGGGTTGCTAGAGTAGTTATTCCCAGTCGGATGATATCTTTTTCATTTTACATCTCTTCTGGAAAAAACCTTATTTTGCTTGATAGCTCTCATGTTTCATATATAGCAAAATCTCTGTTGCAATAATGGATATCTCTGCCTATGCTCTATTATGTTTGGAATACCATTTGGCCCGATATGTCTAATGTTAAATTGATTGCATGTGGTTCCGCCGCTTCTTGGATGCTGGATAAATTAATTAATGCTAAGGGTGGCTTGCATAACCCGTTAACCGCAATTATTAAACTGAATCCGTTTACTTTAGCGAAAACTAAGCTCTTTTTGCAAAAGAGAGTGCATGTCATTGAAATCGCTATCTGCTCAAAATTTGTTGGAATAAGAACAACTAAAGATACGACGACAAGTCGACTTCCTCAAAATCATAATTATTCCATATAAAACTCTATTAAGTTAAGTCCCCAGATTAAGGCTCTAATTAATTTGCTTTAAATACTGATAATACTTCCTAGGCGCAATAAGAATATTTACTTATTTATAAAATGTATATAGCTAGCGATAATTATATGTCTCCGAGTGTGAAATGATTTTATCCCGTTTCTTTTCAAAGAATAGTATTGATGGAGAAGTATTGGCAACGAACTATTTTATTATAATTAAGGAGGGCTAGTGATGAGAAATAAATCAATATTTTTTAGACAGACACCTATAGAATTTCCATTTAATCGATTGCCAGCTGTGCTTCAAGCTGAAGTTTCAAAAAAATTGGGGCCCAATGAATTTGGCCATCTTTTGTGCTCAAGTAAAGAAGTCAGTCGAAATATAAGAAAGTACGCGTCATTATCTTACGATACCTATTTCTTCAATCAGCAACAAAATTTAATAAAAAATTTCATCAAGCCAAACTTGAACAAAAAACATCATTATGATGATAATTCTATTTTCAGTGTATATTGTTATGGCTTGAGAAGCAAAAAAGTTGACATGGTTCTGGAGAGTATTTACTTATTCAATTTAAATCAAAATCAAAATAAAAAAATTGTATTTCCAACAGAAGTTATTCAGGATGTTATTCAATTATTTGGTAAAATTCAAACCATGAAAAATAAAAGACAATCTTATCTTAACCAATGTTCCAAATATTGCAACTATGAGGACAGTAAAAAGGATAAGAATATAGAGATATGGTTGTGCATCATTTATTTAATGATTCCTCCTTTTGTGAGTTTGGTAACGGGTGTAGCTTTAGTTGCTGTCATAGATGCTTTGAATATTGCGCTTCTCTTTTGTGGCCTCGTCTATATTGCTTATTTAGTGATCAATGATTATATTCAAAAAGCTAATTATGATCGTCTATCTCTACTTATTGACCAGTCCGATAGAGAAATTTCCATGCTGGAAGATAAGTTATCAACTTCAATCAGTAAGCTTGAAGCTATATTAGTTAATCTTCCAAAAGATACAGATACTCTCGACAGTATGATCAAAGAGGAAACTCACAGTCCGAGTCAATTAGTCTAATGATATCCTTGTCATAAATGTGGTTCAATCATGGGCTTGGGGCTCGATGCAGTGCCATTACAGCTACTTGCGTAATAATCCTTGATTTGATATACAGTACAATTCTGTCGATTTTCGTCATTTGGGCAAAATTGCCAAGGATTTCAGCGATTAACAGTGTAACGATTCCACGAGGAGGGAGAAATGGCCACTAAGACAACGACTAAAACATCAAAAACAACAAAAGCACCTGCAAAAAAAGCTGTGAAGGCTAAGACAACTGCTAAGGCTACGGCACCAGCAGCAAAGACACCCAAGGCAAAACCTGCCACTGCGCCTAAAGCCGCTAAGCCAGCACCGAGTAAGGCTCCAGTCGCAAAGGCATCACCCGCTAAAACAACGGCTGCAAAACCTGTGGCTCCAACTCAGGCTCAAAAGAAACGCAGCCGAGAATCAGCCATCAGCGGCCCATATCAGTTTGAGCCTTATAAACTGAAAAAAGATGAGTCTTATATGAGTAAAGACCAGTTGGTTCATTTTTCATCGATACTGGGTAGTTGGAGCAAGGAATTACGGGAAGGTGCCGATGTTACAGTGCGCCACATGAAAGATGAGGCAGCCATTTTTCCGGATCCACTCGATCGAGCTGCTCAAGAAGAAGAATTTACTTTAGAACTTCGTACGCGTGATCGTGAGCGTAAACTGATTAAAAAAATTGAAGAGTCATTGGAATTAATCGAGAATGGTGAATACGGTTTTTGTGAATCGTGTGGTGCTGAAATTGGAATTCGTCGTCTAGAAGCACGACCTACAGCAACACTCTGCATTGATTGTAAAACAATCGATGAAATTCGCGAGAAGCAAGAAATTGGTTAATTTCCCGGTGAATGAATGTTAGCGCTTGAGATTCATAATCTTAGAAAAATATATTCTAATAAAGTTGAAGCTCTAAAGGGCGTGAGTCTTAAAGTGCAAGAAGGCGACTTTTTTGCGCTCCTCGGGCCCAACGGCGCAGGTAAAACGACATTAATTGGTATTGTGACATCTCTCGTTAATAAAACCTCCGGAAATGTTCGAATTTTTAATCATGATTTAGATGCCCAGAAAAGTTTTGCAAAAACATTTATTGGTTTAGTACCTCAAGAATTTAATTTAGCGATTTTTGAAAAAGTCGAAAATATTTTGCTGCAACAAGCGGGCTATTATGGAATACCCCGTTCTCAAGCCAAACAAAGCGCTGAAAAATATTTAAAAAGCTTGGATTTGTGGGGAAAACGAGAGAGCCAAGTTCGTGAATTATCAAGTGGTATGAAACGTAGGCTTATGTTTGCTCGTGCTATGATGCATGAACCTAAGCTATTAATATTGGATGAACCTACGGCGGGAGTTGATTTAGAAATTCGGCGATCAATGTGGGATTTTATTCAAAGTATTAATAAACAGGGCGTCACCATTATATTAACAACGCATTATTTGGAAGAAGCAGAAAATCTTTGTAAAAATGTTGCCATTATCGATCATGGTGAAATTATCGCAGATACTAGTGTTTCAGATTTATTAAGTACTCTGCAAACCGAAAGCTTTGTTTTGTTTTTAGAACAACCGTGCAAAACATTACCTGTCATCGAAGGTCTTGCATTGCGAAAAATTGACGATAAAACAATGGAAATTGATGTAAAAAAAACACACAGTATGAATGATGTTTTTGAGCAGCTGTCTGCTAATAATATTATTGTGAATAGTTTACGTAACAAAGTGAATCGTTTGGAAGAGATGTTTATGCTACTTACAAAGAATGGACGATCATGAATACACGTAATTGGGTTGCATTTTTGACCATCACAGAACGAGAGATTCGACGCTTTCTCAGAATTTGGGGGCAATCTTTAGTGCCTTCTGCTATCACAACCAGCTTATATTTTATCGTTTTTGGTGGTTTAATTGGAAATCGAATTGGATCATTGCATGGATTTACTTATGCGCAATATATTACGCCTGGTCTTGTGATGTTGGCTGTGATTACCAATTCGTATACAAATGTTTCTACCTCCTTTTATCTTTCAAAATTTATTCGAAACATTGAAGAAGTGTTGGTTTCTCCGGCAACAAGTTCAGTTATCCTGCTGGGGTATATCACGGGAGGGGTAATGAGAGGGTTAATGATTGGAGCTATGGTTATTTTAATCTCCTTGTTTTTTACCCACATCTTGATCGCTCATTTTTTTATTATGTTAATTGTGATAATTCTTTCATCAGCGCTTTTTTCAATTTTTGGTTTTATCAATGCGCTGTATGCAGATAATTTTGATCAGATTTCTATTATTCCTACATTTGTTTTAACTCCGCTCACTTATTTGGGCGGCATATTTTATTCTATTGAAATGCTCCCTCAACATTGGCAAATTGTTTCACACTTCAATCCAGTGCTTTATATGGTGAATACCTTTCGATTTGGTATGTTGGGGCAGTCGGATGTAAATGTTATAGGGTCATTGGTCGTGTTAAGTGGTGTTACTCTTATTTCTTATTATCTTGCTTGGATATTGTTGGAAAAGGGAATAGGAATTAGAACATGACAGACGAAATTTTTATTCGGAATTTAACGATTGATACGATCGTTGGAATTCTTCCTCATGAACGTGTCACATTACAACCAATAGAACTCGATATATTGTTGAAAGCGGATCTGCGCGTTGCTGCAGAATCTGGAAGGCTGTCGGACACATTGGATTATGCTGCAATTGCATCGGGTTTGAGTGAGTATGTGCAAGCCACTCAATTTGAATTAATAGAGACTTTAGCCGATGCGATCGTGAAATGGCTATGGGCATTTTCTCCGGCAATTGATCATGTGAATTTAGAGTTACGAAAACCCAAAGCAGTATCTGCAGCGCAAACAGTTGGATTAAAAATGTCTAGAGCGCGTTTATGAAGAGAAATAGCTGAGAATGAAAGATGGTAAAAGAATGGTACAGTGATTTAGTGGATGAGGATGCTGCTCTTCATTCCGAGAAAATGAGAGAAAAAATTTGCCAAGAAATTCAAGAAAAAGGATTGATGAGTTTTTCGCGATTTATGGAGTTAGCCTTATATGCGCCTGGATTGGGTTATTATTGTGTGGGCACTGAAAAAATAAGTCGTCATGGAGATTTTGTTACAGCCCCTGAGATTTCTCCGCTCTATTCAGAATGTTTGGCGAGTTACTGTCAAACAGTATTATCTTCATTTGAAAACAAAACAATATTGGAATTGGGGGCGGGGACTGGGCGTTTGGCGGCTGGAATATTGAACTCATTATCTGAAAAAAATTGTTTGCCTGATCATTATTTTATTTTAGATGTCAGTCCGGAATTACGTGAGCGTCAGAAAACAAAAATTGCCGAAATTGCTCCAGGCGCACTTTCTCGGGTGCAGTGGTTGGATGCACTACCGAAAAATACTTTCGATGGATTGATTATTGCTAATGAAGTCGTTGATGCAATGCCCGTGACACTTTTTCAAAAAAGCCAGAATGGTTTTGAAGAGAGAGTCGTTGGCCTTAATAAGGATGAAAAATTAACCTGGAAAACACGTCCAGCTACTGAAGAGCTAAGCTCAGAAGTTAAAAAATTAGGCATTGATTTTCCATTGAATTACTACTCAGAGATTAATTTTAATATTGCACCTTGGATTCGTAGTTTGAATAAAGTGCTTCATCAAGGTGAAATGATCATTATTGATTATGGTTTTTTACGAGAAGAATATTATCACCCTCAAAGATCAGCCGGTACATTGATGTGTCATTTCCAGCAGCGTGCTCACCCCGATCCTTTAATTTTAACAGGCATTCAAGATATCACAGCACATGTTGATTTTACTACCGTAGGTAAAGCCGCTGAATCTCTGTCATTAAAAGTAAAACACTACTCCACCCAAGCGGAATTTTTATTGAAAAACGGTTTGCTCGATCTAATGCAAAAAGCGGCAAATACTCCCGAACAGCAATTTATATTGGCAAACCAAGTAAAAATGCTCACTCTTCCCAGCGAGATGGGTGAGTTGTTTAAAGTAATGATCTTAGAGAAGAAATAATAATTTCAGGGGGGGTGAACTCTAAATCTTTGCCCCAGTTTAATGAATGATATTTTGCTAATGTTATTAAAAAAGGCTGAGCAAAGAATTCTGCTCAGCCTTTTGA
>CAYUMZ010000013.1:0-15419 GCA_964446105.1 uncultured Gammaproteobacteria bacterium
CGATTATGATCAATTATTTTTACTTGATAATCATTTTCAAGTTGTGCCGCTAAATTACTACCCACATTTCCGCCGCCACCAATCATAATTTGTTTGTATGGCCTGTAAGTTCGCCCTAATGCCGCCATGACTGCTCGAATATTTTCGCTAGCGGTAATAAAAAATACTTCATCTCCAACTTCTATCACTGTAGAACCATTCAAAGGAATTGATCGACCATCCCGAAAAATTGCAGCCACTCTCATTTCAACGCCATGAATATAATCTTTTAATTTTTTTAATGATTTACCAACGATAGGTCCACCATAATGAGGCTTGATTGATACTAACTTCACTCGATGATCTGAAAAATCGAGAACTTGTAATGCGCCCGGATTATCAATTAATTCTTTGATATAATTTGTCACTAAAGTTTCTGGGCTAATAAAAACATCGATAGGAAGACTATCCTGTCCAAATAATTCTTTGCGGATAAAATAATGTGGAGAACGAACTCGTGCGATCTTAGAAGGCGTATTAAATAAAGAATAAGCGACCTGACAAGCAATCATATTCACTTCATCGTTATCTGTCACCGCGATGAGCATATCTGCACTATCTGTGCCTGCTTGTCGTAGCACTTCGGGGTATGATGCACTACCTACAACAGTTCGAACATCTAAACGATCTTGTATATCTTTTAAAACGTTTTCATTCATATCGACGAGGGTCACGTCGTGATGTTCTCCAGCGAGATTTTCCGCTAAAGTTGACCCGACCTGACCCGCGCCTAAGATAACAATTTTCACCAATTAATGCCTTGTAGAGAAATCTCTTATTGAACGATTGGTTTACGTCCCATCATACGAGGTTGCATCATAGCGGGTTTTTGCTCAGAAGGAGAAAGCATCTTCACACCCAGTGCTTTTGATAATTCAGAAGCAACTTCATCGGTAACGTCAACTTTGTTGACCGCATAAGCAACGCTTGCATTGACTAAAACCATAGAAAGATTGTGTTTAGACGCAACTTGACTCATCACTTGATCAAGCTTTTGTTTAAGCTCATTACCAAGGCTAGTACGGACATCCATCATTTTCTTCTGACTTTCAGTTTGCATTTCAGTCAATTTCTTTTTTTGTTGATCGATGGTATCTGTTAATTCTTTCTTTTGAGAATCAGTTAATTTAGCCGTTTTATCATCTAACTGTTTTTGTTTCTCTTGCATCGCTTTGGTTAAAGTTTCCAAATCTTGACGAGATGAGGCGGTCGCAGCTTCCATTCGTGATTTAAAAAGGTCTTGAAACGATATTACTTGGCTTAGTTTTTGATAATCGACAACGCCGACAGAGTCAGCAGCCATTGCATTGACAGCACCGAGCATCATTAATCCAGAAACGATACCTACGATTGTATTACGCATAAAAATTCTCCTTACAATTGATTTTAACAAAATGGCACGTACATCCAGTACACCTCAGAAATAACCATAGCACAATGAGGTAAATCCTGCCACCAGCGGTTCCCATGAAATCGCTACTCAGATCGCAGAGTTTCAATGGGATCCAGTAATGAAGCCTTCCGGGCAGGGTAAAAGCCAAAGAAAATGCCCACAAGAGCAGATACAAAAAAGCCGACTACTAAAGGTAGAATATATAAATGAAACTTCCATTGGCTAATTAATGCAACCATCCACGCTACGACTTCACCAGTGATAACCCCCATCAACCCACCGAACAAAGTGAGAACAACGGCCTCCGTCAGAAACATTAATTGAATATCTCGACGTTTTGCCCCTACAGCCATTCGTACACCAATCTCTCGACGACGCTCAACGACCGACACCAACATAATATTCATGACACCAATGCCACCCACAATTAACGCGATACTGCCTATAAATCCAAGTAATAGTGTAAACGTTTCATTCTGTTTTTTCATACCGTTAATAATTTCTTGTGGACTGCGAAAGAAACTCTTTTTTTGTGGGAAATATTCTGCAAATGCGGACGTAATAGAATCCTTAATAGGATCAACATCTTGATCTGCCTTAATTTTTAATACAACATTATTGAGCGTAACGTAATTATTTAGTGATAATGCAGCGAAGGCGGGAATAATAATAGAATTATTCACATCGACTAAGAAAAACATATTCTCATTTGTTTTTTGCAAGACGCCAATAATCGTAAAGTAATGATCCCCCAAACGTATATGTTCTCCTAAAACATCAAACATACCGATGGCGGTTAATTTTTTATAAAGACTATCGCCTAACACACAATAGGATTCTTTTTGATCGAGATCTGAAATAAATCGACCTTGTTTTAACTTCAATTTTAAAATTTTCTGTAACGTTTCTGTCGCACCGACTATATTTCCACGAAGTTGATGGCCATTATAATTAATGGCAGAAAAATCGACTGCGTAGGGCGCTGATAACTCAACATTTTTTAAATGACTAGCGACTGTTTTCACTCGTTCAGATTCTATTTCTTTATTGGCTTCTCGAGAGCCATCTCGACTAATATCTTGTAATGTCACCGCTAGCAGGTCCGTGCCCAGTTCTCTAAATTGGGCCAACGCATGTTCTGTTGCAAGTTGACCACCTGAAACCAAAGCAACAACCGAAGCTGTTCCCACTAACACACCTAATATCGCTAAAAAAGATCGTAATTTTGCACTCAATAGATTTTGTAACGATTCACGAAGATGAGTTTTAATGAGCATACTAAATCAATCTCCCATCTCGAATTCGAGACACGTGCTTGCATTGACTCGCTACATCTTCATCATGCGTAACTACAACAATAGTCGTCCCTTCTTTACGATTAAGACCTATTAATAAATCCATCACTTCTTGGCTGGTTTTTGCATCAAGAGCACCCGTAGGTTCATCCGCCAAAATTACTTTAGGTTCTCCAACTAAAGCACGCGCTATTGCGACCCGTTGTTGCTGACCACCTGATAATTGTGTCGGTTTATGATGAGTTAAATCCTTCATGCCGACTTTGATTAATTTTTCCATAGCTACATTTATCATTTCTTCACGAGTCATGTTTCTATAGAGCAGGGGCAACATCACATTTTGTAATGCAGTTAATCGAGGAAGTAAAAAAAACGATTGGAAAACAAAGCCGATGTACTGATTTCTTAACTCAGCGAGTTGATCACTTTCAAACGAGGCAATTTCATTCTTATTGAGTTTATACGTACCAGACGTTGGGTGGTCGAGAAGACCAATAATATTCATCAGCGTCGATTTTCCTGACCCCGAAGGCCCCATGAGCGCTACCATATCGCCATCATTTAATTTGAAGTTAATCCCTTTTAGCACGGGTTCTTCCTGGCCTGCTAAAAAATAGGACTTGTGAATATTATTCAATTCAATCATCGTTTTCTTCTTCGTTTGAAGACTGATTTTCACGAACGACAATTTTTTCACCGGATTTTAAACCCTGTGTGATGATAACATCGGAAAGCGTAGTATGCCCTGTAACCACTTCACGTTTTGTTCGTTTACCTGAAGCATCAACAACAATGACCCAACGTTTTCCTTTCTCTGATTTAATAGCAGAAATAGGAATCATGATTTCAGATTTACCTGGAATATTAACCATCACTTTTGCGGACATTCCTACTCGGATAAACTCTCGTTGTTCTGGAGTAATTTTCTCAACATGAGCCGTTGCTGGAAAACTTGAAGATTCGTTTCCACCACGATTATTTTTCGCTTGAACAGCAATCGATTTCACTTGACCATGCAAGGTAACACTATGTGCTCCCGATGTTGAAATAATCGCTGTTTGCCCTGGTTTTACACGATTAATGTCTGCTTCATTCACCTGAAAATCAACAGTGATTCCATTCAAATCACCAATTGACAATAATGCTTGTCCCTTTTTAATTTCACTCCCCACCACCAACTCGCCTGTTCCTTCTTCTGACTTTACCTGGACTGGGAATAATATGATGCCTGAAGCTGGCGCTTTAATGACCAAATCCTGCATAGACGTTGAAAAAATATGCTCAATATGCTTGATATCTTTCAAATTGACTTTTTCAATACTTTTGTCAAAGCCGGGAACATAATTCAATATCTTTTCTAATTTAAATTTTGCATCAATATAAGCGAGCTCATCATTTTCATGTTGGCTTTTCTCATTAGTAAATTCCTGACGAGAAATAATTTTCTCCTTATAAAGCTGGCTTGATCCTTCAAAATTCGATTGACTGATAAGATACCGGTCTTTCGCTTTCAAAAAATTTGATACCGCTTCATGAAAATCACTTTCCAATTTTACTGAATTCATGTAAAGCAATACTTGGTCTTTTTGTACTTCTTGCCCGTATTTAAAATTCATTTTAGACACCACTCCTTCTTCGGGAGAAGTAGCTGTAACTACTTGCGCAGGACTTATTTTGCCCGTGTAGGGCAACATAACCAAATCAGGTTTTTCTTGCACCGTGATAACCTTCTCATGTTCACTTGCCGTCGTATTTTTATTTTTATTACACCCAACTATCGTTAAAACAACGAATCCAATGAATATTAAGGTGAATTTCAAACGCGTTTTCATTCCAATCTCTCTAATAAATTATCTCGACACCCCATCTTTTCAGAGAGGTACCTAATGTTTGCTCAAATTGCGCCATTGTGTTGAGATACGTAATTTTCTGATTAATTAACGTCTGCCGCTGTGAAGTCACCTGTCTTTACAAAGAAGTTACTTCAAACATACTCGACCTACCATATTGAAATTTTTTCTGTGCAATACGCATACTTTGCTCAGAATATTCCACACTCTTTTCAGCTAATTTAATTTGTTCACGTTGCGCGCTTAAATTCCGCAAAGCTGTAATAATATCGCTCACGAGCTGCATTTCTGTATTATGCTGA
The DNA here is from genome assembly GCA_964446105.1 of uncultured Gammaproteobacteria bacterium. Taxonomy (GTDB): domain Bacteria; phylum Pseudomonadota; class Gammaproteobacteria; order JAIEPX01; family JAIEPX01; genus JAIEPX01. The sequence goes on from CAYUMZ010000013.1 coordinate 4,880, forward strand.
TCAATTTTGAACTGATCCAAACTTGTTTTTGCATTAACTAAGGTTTGCTGCCTTGACTTGTCATCTATAGGAATATCGAGATTAAGCACAACGCGCCTATCTGCACGAAGATCTTGAAATTTAGTTAATATGTTTTGTGCATTTGAGGCGGTAATACTTAAATCCCAAAGTTGATTATTTTTTGCCACATCAAGATCACGATATTTTGTCTTCAAAGTGAGCAGGCCTTTTCTATAATTAATATTGTTACACATTGCAACTCGCACACTTTCTTCTTTTGAAGGCAATTCTTGAAGTGATAAATCAATTTTTTTATTGATAGTAATTTTCGCATGAGGATCTAAACCTAACAGAATTAATAATTTTTGAGTATCTTGATCAATAGTATTAAGGTCTTGAGTAATAGAAAATCTTTGCTGAGCTACCTGTGCTGCCTGCTGAGTAATATCGGTTTCGGGACGTTTTCCCGCTTTAATTTGCATTTCAGTCGCATGCAGGGTTTGTTCTGATTCTTTCAAAGAAGCGTTGTCTACATCTAATCGATTATAATCTTGTACAACTTGATGGTATGCCGTGATCACTTCTGTGATCGTGGATTGAAATCGATCACGCAAAGTGAGTTTATTACTTTCTTCGTTATCTAAACTGTTGCGATATCCGGCCAGATTCACTGTAGGACCAAAACCACGCAATAAAGGCTGCGTTACGGTTAATGCCATTCGATTTTCGTCGCTGGCATTCAATCCTGTTTGACCACTGACAGCGAGTTGAGTACCTATGGCTGTCTTTAAGCTCACCTCTGGACTCGCACCGTAATCGGGTTTCGATCCTTTTTGATAGGTTGCAATACCTGAAACACCATAATGCGGCCAAAACTCATTACGCGCTACTTCAAGGCTAAATTTATCGACCACACGCTGCAGTCGGGCAGATTGAATCTGAGGATTATTGCGTAAAGCTAGCAAAATAGCATCATGCAGCGTCATTTGCCGAGTCGTGGCCGGTTCTTTTTCAGCAGAAAAAAAACGTGTTTCGACACGGTGTCTATTCGTTTTACCCATATCAGCCAAACCCGGAAAGGCCGACATCAACAGTAATATGACGATTGGAATTTGACGTCTAAATTTCATATCTGCAGAGTTCGCTTATTAAACACTGTATGTATTCTAGCAAATTTTACACAAAAAGGTTACCGTATCGCGTCTCACCCCTAGGTAATTGCTTAATGTCCAAAATCCACCATCAAATTAAGCTTTTGCAGTAGATGTTTGATGATGAATTTAGGAAGTATAGTAGGATTGGAAATCCGCTGCAGGACTGATAGAATTCTCAACTTTCAGAGAGGAGAGCGCACATGATTAAAAACACAACGACCACTTACGGCTCGCTCAGTAAATTTTTTCACTGGACGATCGCTCTCGGCGTGATATTCATGTTAATCATTGGATTCACCATGGGCTCCGTCGCAGAACCTCTATCCTCAAAATTGTATGGCTATCATGAAGAAGTAGGGCTAACAATCCTCGGTATTTTAATCTTTCGCATCTATTGGCGCTGGTGGAATCCTGTACCCGCCTTACCGAATACAATTCCAAAATGGCAAAGAGCAGCCTCAAGCTTCACACATTATCTTCTTTATATTGCATTGATTGTAATGATCGGATCAGGCTGGGCTAAATCAACATCCTCTGGATATACTCCCAATTTTTACGGATTATTTGAATTACCGATGCCGTTTATTCCTGTTAGCACAGCGATAAAACATATGGCAAAACAAGTTCATATTACCACTCTCTGGATTATCATCAGCCTCGTGTCATTACACATTTTAGCAGCACTACATCATCATTTTATTCTCAAAGACAACATTCTCAAAAGAATGCTGCCTGGAAATTGAAATAAAAAATAGCTTTAACTTTGTTTCAACACAGTTGCGAGAAATTCTGGAATTCTTCGTTCTAGCCAATAATTTGCTCGGCCAAATTTATTTCCTGAAATAAATCCGACATGCCCACCTTCTTTACTTATTTCTAAGATAGTTGATGCCGATAGTTCTTTTTCGGTAGGGATCACAGATTTTGGCATAAATGGATCATCCTCAGCATGAATGATCAAGGTTTTGACTTTAATTTCAGGTAAAAACTGTCTGCTGCTGGATCGAGCATAATAATCATTAGCATCGTGAAAATTATGCAGTGGTGCCGTGACTAAATCATCAAACTCTTGGAAATTTTTCACGCGAGATAAATGCTCAAGATCAAAAGGACATATAAGATTATTATTGCTAAATTTCATTTGAACATCTTGACGTAATTGTTTTAATAATCGCCATTGATAAATTTTAGAAAAACCCTGATCCATTATTTTAGTTGCTTGATTTAATTCAAATGGAACTGACACAGCGACAGCGCCTGATAGGGAATTCCGGGTTCCAGTTTCACCTAACCATTTCAATATCACATTACCACCCAAAGAAACACCGACAGCTGAAATTGCCGCATTGGGATTTTTTTCTTTTAAATGATTTACAACAAACGCAACATCTGCTGTATCACCCGAATGATAATATCGAGCTAATCGATTAGGCTCACCACTACTTCCACGAAAATGCATAAACACTGGACGCCAACCTGAATGAGAAATTGCATTCATTAAGCCAAACGCATAGGGAGATTTAATACTACCCGCCAAACCATGCAGTATTAAAACAATGGGCTTATGTAAATCTCCTGCACTAGCGTTATCCCAAAATAAATCAATAAAATCCCCATCAGGAAGTTCAATGCGTTGAGGTTGTAAATCAAGAGGAATTTCTGGTCGCATTATTGTTGCCCACACCGTTTGCGCGTGAGCATTTCTCAACCACCATGCTGGTTCAAATTGACTTTTTTGGATCATTCTTCAGCCTATGACATATACACCTGGATATTGCATAAACCATCTACTACAAAGCACTAGAGCGCTTTTCGTAAAGATAGTTTATGCGACATCCAGGTACAGAGAAAAATTAAATTAGAGTCAGCCGATAAGCCGGGTTCTGTCGAGAGTAGTCATTTATCTGGGATATTTGTCACCAAATACCTCAAGCGACCTACCCGGATTCCAGTGCGGACACACACTGTGTAACAATGTTACACGAATCCCTATTTGGTCTTGCTCCAAGCGGGGTTTACCCTGCCACTGATGTTACCACCAGCGCGGTGCGCTCTTACCGCACCATTTCACCCTTACCGGCATCTTGCGATACGTAGGCGGTATATTTTCTGTGGCACTGCCGTAGGCTCGCACCTCCCAGGCGTTACCTGGCACTCTGTCCTTTGGAGCCCGGACTTTCCTCTGTTCATAACGAATTACAAACAGCGACTACTTAGCTGACTCTGCTTACGATTGTACCATTTTTTACAATCGAATGGATATTGAAATTGCAGACTGCAACTAATCATAAAAATCCTGAACCTCCAAATCAAGTCACGCGACTGCGAGCTTGCGTGGTAGGTTGGCGATCCAGAATAAATTTCTAGATCACCACACTTCGCTCATGATGACAAAAAATAATGTATCATATTTAAAAAAGACCAGGATTCCCTTGACGGATTTTCGCCCAAGACAATTTTCGATAAATATGTTGATTATCCTGAACATAAAGTGTTCCTGTCGCGCCTCTAAATCCCTCGGCAGGAATTTGATGTAAATTTTGTGTGAGTTGGTAAGCATCCACACCTAAAGCATAAAGCTTTGGATTTTGTGTATAAGAGGTTTTCCAAAGATCCGCCACATTCGCTTTTACCCCATCCAGATTATTTGGCATTCCACCCAATACCCACGGCATATCAGTAAATTGAAGATTATTCAAATCGTTATCTTGCTCGGGATTTCGATGACCACTAAATACTAATGAAGTTGCGTAAACTGGAATATTACCTGCATAATAAAATTTTAATGTCGGAATAATTTCTCGCGCACGTTCTGGTTCTGCAACTAAAAAAATCATATCAATATCTTGACGTCGTCGTGACGTTGGCTGACCAGAATTCTCTGCCATTTGTTTAGAACGCGCGGCACGAGATTTACTTTTCTCTACGTGTAAAACTTGTCGTATTTGTTCAGATAATTGATGTGAATTTTGATAATTTACCTGATCAACGATCGTCCCACCCGCCGATTGCCAACGATTTTTAAAACTCGCAACAACACCTGCACCCCACGCACCTGCTGGCGCAATGACCAATGCCTGACGATGACCATCATTCGCTGCACGTTGCGCAACTTGATCAGCCTCATCCAACTGAGATAAACCAAACTGGTACAAATTACTGACCTTTTGATCTGTCACTGTATTCAATGCCAAAGTAGGAACCGATATTCGAGCACTCTTAATTAATGCTTGAACCTGATCTTTATCCAGAGGACCAACAATCATATCTGCGCCCTCTGCAACCGCTTTTTCATAAACAGCGGTAACATTTTGACCCGCGGTATCAAGCACCTTAATAGTAGGTTGAGATTCTTTTTGACCTTTATTCGCATAAAAAGCCGCCATAAAACCATTCTTGACCGCCTGACCGCTTTCACCATACTTGCCCTGCAATGGCAGCAACATCACGATTTTCTTAGGCGCGCCTCCTTCGCTCACAGCCGCTACCGTACCCTCAGATCCTGAACTCTTACCCAAAAAAGGCAGATCCACACCTGAGCACGCCAAAAGCTGACTGCAAAGAACCAAGCAAAACCCTATCAAACTTAATCGTCGCATGATGCCCTCTCCATAAATTAAACTTTCCAGTTACCCAAAAATTAACCTGGGCTGAATTTGTCTATAATACCATCAATTCACAGAACAGCGCTATCCAATCAAGCTTGTAAAGCAAATGAATCCCAATGATGATATACTAAGCAACAAATATCGCACGCCAAGCGATATATGTTACTTGCGATGTCACTTTTATACCAATTATCTGCATAAAAGTTATGGGATAGACTTATTTAACTCGGATATTGCACAACACGATGGACAAATTAATTCAGAGGGCCAACAAATGAAAAAAGGCACTTTATATTTAATCGCTACTCCAATCGGAAACCTTGAGGATACGACTTTCCGAGCCATCAACACATTAAAAAAAGTGAATGTGATTGCGGCAGAAGACACTCGCCATAGCAAAAAATTACTCCAGCATTTTCTGATTAATACCCCAATGATCTCATTACACGCCTTTAATGAGGCGGGCCGAGTCAAGCAACTGATTGCTCAACTGGAAAATGGGGAATCCATCGGGATAATAAGCGACGCCGGAACTCCGCTCATTAGCGATCCGGGTTATCCGCTTGTACAGGCTGCACACGCCGCAAAAATATCCATTGTACCCATTCCAGGCGCTTGTGCTGCGATCACTGCATTATGCGCATCAGGCTTGCCCACTGATCGATTTATTTTTGAAGGATTTTTGCCTGCAAAAAGCAGTGCACGCTTACATCGTCTTGATGATTTAAAATCAGAACAACGAACACTTGTATTCTATGAATCGCCTCATCGCATTATTGAAATGCTCCAAGATCTCGTGAAAATCTTTGGCCCTGATCGTCTTGCAACAATCGGACGTGAACTCACAAAACAATTTGAAACAATCCGTCAAGACAAATTAATTGTTTTATTAGAGTGGATTCAAAAACACTCTGAACAACAACTTGGGGAATTTGTTGTTATTATTGCTGGATCAGAAATTGAAGCAACCGCTTCAGAGCAAGAAATTGAAAAAATTCTCTTAATACTGTTATCGGAATTACACACCAAACAAGCCGCAAGCCTTTGCGCCAAAATAACGGGCCGCAAGAAAAATGAGCTCTATGAATTGGCATTAAAATTATCAGAAAAATAGTATCATATTAGCTCCCGTTACCTCGCCTGAAAATAATATACAGATCTAGGTTAAGCTGAATTACGGCTTGCGTTTAGATTTGTTGGCAGACTCTTTAGGATTATTTTTTTATATAGGTCGTACTTTTCTTCAGTAAGCCCTGGCTGTCGAAGCTTAATGAGAATCGCTTGTTGGATAACTTGTAGGGGTAAAACAATGGATTCCCGCAGTTGAATAGAAGATCTGACAGCAGAATTCTCGGCGAGCAAAAATGGCTGCCCCGTAATTTTCAAAAGAACAGATTCTGTCAGAGCGGCTTCGTCTGATAGAAGTTTCCAAAAATCACCGTACTCACGATCTCCAGCTAAATAGTGTGTAAGAGGGAAATAATTCTTTAATAAACTTTGCATGGTATTTTCAACTAGAGTATGAAAATATAAGTTCTGTTTATATAGAGTCTGTAGCTTAGTTTGTTTACCTTGCTCAATTAACTTTTGAACTGCTGTTCCAAACCCAAAATACCCTGGAACATTTTGTTTCATCTCGCTCCATGAACTCACAAAGGTAATAGCACGTAAATTGTCTAAATTCAATGGCCCCTGTTTATCACGACGAGGAGGGCGGCTCGCAATATTTAATTCTCCAAAATAATTTAAAGGTGTAATATTTTCCAAGTAGGGTATAAATTTCGGATGGTGAATTAATGTTTGATAAGAATCAGAACTCAATTTTGACAAAGACTCTAATAGCGCTTGATCTTCTAGTAACATCGGTTGTATTGATCTGTTAAAATTTGCAAGACCCGCCGTATAAAGCTGAGCAATATTATATCTCGCAGCAGCGATCGTGCCAAAATTTGTACTAATTGTTTGTCCTTGCAAAGTGAGCTGTAGTTCTCGTTGAGGGATTGTACTCGCCAACGCTCGATAAAATTTGTGCGTATTTCCGCCACCTCGTGATGGCGGCCCTCCTCGACCATCAAAAAATACACACCCTACTGAATATTCATCACTGAGTTTTTTCAACCGTGCTTTTGCCTGATAAATCGCCCAATTCGCTGTTAAATATCCACCATCTTTAGTCCCATCAGAATAACCCAACATGATAGTCTGTACTTTTTTTCGTGATTTCAAATGCTCTGAATAATTCTGATCTTGATATAGACACTTCATTATCGTAGGCGCTTTTTTCAAATCTTCAATTGACTCAAATAAGGGCACTATATTCATTGGTATTGCATTTTTTTCAAATCCACACCAATACAATAACAACATTACTTCAAGAACATGATGAGCTGACTGTGTATGACTAATAATATATCGATTTAATCCATCCTCACCTACAATATTTTGTAGGTTTTTTATACTCCTAAATAGAGTGATCGTTTCATTTTGAATACTACCTTCTAGAAAAGAGGGCAGTGAAATAGGGGCTTGTTTATTAAAACACTCTTGCAATATGAGCAGCCTTTCATCTTCTGTTTTATTGATATAATTATTGCTAATATTTAGTTTCTGAAAAATTTCGTGTATTAATTGAGAATGCACCAATGAGTCTTGACGTATATCTAATGATGCGTAATGAAATCCAAAACAAGTCACCGCGCTGATTAAGTGTTCTACTTTATCGGAATAAAGGCCTCCATGCTGCTCATCAATGATGTTCTTTAGGGCGATGAGATCATTCTTAAATTCTAAAGGGGTAGAGTAGGGCAGTGTAACGATGTTTGGTTGTTGCAATGCTTTTTGCAGAGTCGCTTGTAATCGAGCGGCGATATTGTCTAGCCTCTCCAATATATGCTTAAAAGTTAATCGATGCTTGAGCTGCTCTAATTCTGTTAGATATTTATTCAAAACACGCTGATGCAACATGTTAACAACTGTTTCTGTAATCTGAGCAGTGACGTAAGGATTGCCATCACGATCACCTCCAGGCCAAAACCCTAATTCAACTGCTGTAGGTAAATCACCTAACTTCGTATTGAGCGTTTGCTGAAAAGAACTAATAGTAGGATAAAAAATTTGATCTAAATATTGGGCAAGAAATACCGCTTCATCCAGTGGCGTGGGTTTATGCGCATTCGAAAAAGAGGTCTTCGCCATCTGTAATAATAATTCCCCAACGGACTCTTCATCTTTATTTCCAATTGCTACAGTCAAATCTTGTAATATTCCAATAATTTGTGAAGGATAAAATTGAGTTGGATGTGCCGTTAATACTAAACGAATTCGATAATCTTCAAGCGAAGTCTTTGAAAGATCATCTTCGCGCTTTAACCATTCTTCTAATGAACCTGGCGCGCTTCTATCATGTGTTTTTTCAAATATGGCGTCTTCTATTGCATCAAAAAGCACCACTTGTCGTTCAATAAATTGCAAAAACCAAAATAATAATTCAACCTGTTCTTTTTCTTCGTGAACATCCGCAACTTCATTAAAAAATTGACGAACAATATCATCGGGCGATTTTTCTTCTTTTAGCGCTTGAACACAATATTCTGAAAACCCTATTAGCAAAGAACCCACTTGGGGCAAATCTTCAAAAGGAAGACCTAAAAACCGTTTAGCCTGTTTTTGATAAATCGCTTGCAAATTAAAATCATTGGTACTGATATCATCCATGACCAGTCCCTTCTGGATAATTAAGCTGAGGTAAAATCCCTCGGAATACTACTAAAACTATAGTTTAGAATAATAATTATTGCCAATATTTCCAGGATTTTAATCCACCTGACAATGATTTCACTGACTTAAAATTCAATGAATTCAATATCTCAACCGCTGAAGCACTTCGCATTCCTGAAAGACAATACACCACAATATCATCTTTAGGATCTAATTCACCCACCCTATCACGAAGCTCCGCAAGCGGAATCAGAATTCCCCCAATATTGATATCAGCGTGCTCTTCAGGAGAACGAACGTCCACTAACACAACCGCCTCACCCCCGGTGATTCTTTGATGCAGTTCATCACATGAAATTGTATGTAAACTTATTTGATTCATAATGCTCTCCTTCAAAACTGACATTCACTTAGGTCTGACTGCACCTGGATATTGCATAAACTATCTGCTGCAATGCAGCTTATCAAAAAAATGAGAGCAAATCGAGCATAGTTGATAATTATTTAGTTTTATTTACTGATTGCCAAATAGCGATCTAATGCATTAGCAAATTTTTGAATATCTTGTTTACTCATCACTTTGGGCCCACCGGTCTGTATACCAGTAGAACGAAGAACTTCGTTGAAGTTTCGCACACTGAGACTTTGCTTGATATTTTCTTTGGTATAAAGCGTCCCACGCGGATTCAGCGCCACCGCATGTTTATCAATCACTCTATCAGCCAATGGAATATCTGCGGTAATCACTAAATCATGAGGCTCAACGACATCAGCAATATAATCGTCAGCGACATCGAAACCACGTGGCACTAACACTGTCTTTATTAATGGATTTCGCGTCACATTTAAAGGCTTGTTCGCTACTAATATTAGCTCACGTTGTGTACGAATAGCTGCTTTTACCAATATTTCTTTTATCGCTTTTGGACATGCATCAGCATCAATGTAAATTTTCATGTCATTCCATATCAAAGTGGTGCATGAACTATCCGCCTATCGACTGGCTTCAATCAATTCCTGCGCACCTTTTTCTAATAATTGCTTTGCAACTGTTTCACCTAAATTCTCAGCTTGATTTATTAGCGAGCGAGCTTCTGCGCTGATGCATTTGGATCCATCCGGCAGCATCACATCAGCTTTCAAAATTAATTCATCACCTATACATTCTGCATAAGCCGCCATTACAGAACGACAATGAGGGCGCAGTGTCTTGATAACGCTTCGTTCGGCTTGCCAAGAGGCAAAAGTGTTTAGATCCACAAGTGCACTCAACATTTGTTTTGTTTCTTCATCATTTTCTCGAAATTGAACTGCCAATGTTCCTTGACTTAGTCCAGGCAACATTTGATCTTTAGACATAATTTCATACTGCAAATCATTTAACTGCAATCTCTCCAAACCTGCTGCTGCTAACAAAATACCCATTAAATCATTCTCTTTCTTTTCATCCATGTATTGCAGTCGTTCTGGAACATTCCCTCGACTTTCAACAACATTTAAATCAGGCCGTAATTTCAATAAATAGGCTCGTCGACGTAAACTTGACGTTCCGACTTTGGCTCCTTTGGGTAAATCAGAAAATTTTAATCTCTCACCTTTTTCTGAAATGATTCGCCCAACGAATGCATCTCCTGAATTTCCCCGGGGTAAAACAGGTAATAATCTAGTGCCCTGTTCAATTAAATTAGGAATATCTTTAGATGAATGCACTGCAAAATCAATTTCACCATTTAAAATGGCAAGCTCGAGCTCAATTATCCAATCTTTTTTATTGGTAACTCCACCGTTCGGATCATCTTGAATGTGATCACCGCGTGTCGTCATTTCTTGCACTTCAATCCGCAGTCCAGAATGCTTTTCTTGCAGAGCATCAATAACTAATTGTGTTTGCATGACGGCTAGCTTGCTACCCCGCGTTCCGCATTTGATCCTCATGTTTATCTCCATCAATCCTCACTGATTCAGGGTAAAACATAATCATAACGTATGCATCTGGATATTGCACAAACAATCTGCTGCAAAGTGAAATAGCAGTCAAAAATAGGGTTTTCTTTAAAAATT